>NZ_CASGGV010000134.1:0-1699 GCF_949319125.1 Frankia sp. Hr75.2
GACCTAAATCCGCCAGTAGCTGGTGATGTTGAGGGTTTGTAGATCGCTGGAACGTGAGCGGGTGCCTGCCGTGCAGGGAGAATCGGGGTTACCACACCAACCGATGGCTTCCTGACGAGAGGCACCCGCCGGGTGAACAGACTACGCAGATCGGCCGCGTCGCGGAAACGGGTTCCACGGGTGCGGGTCGGGCCGTCCGATCGGTCGCTGACCGGGATGGCGGGGCTGGCCGCGGTCGCTGAGCTGGTCGACCGGCTCGGGGTCGTCGAGGTGTTGGACGACCAGATCGGGCCGGTCAAGCGGCGGGCGCGGGGGCTTTCGGGCGGGGAGTTGCTGGTCGGGCTGGCGAGCGCGCAGCTGGCGGGGCAGGCGAGCATGTCCGGGCTGGACCGGCTGCGTCTGGACGAGGCGGGTGGGCTGCTCGCGGTGGTGCCGTTCGCGCCGTCGCGGACGGCGGCGCGGCTTTCGGGCCGGTTCGGCCCGGTGGCGCTGTCCGGGGTCGAGGCGACGGTTGGGGTGCTGGCCGGCCGTTGGCTGTCTCGGCTGCCCGGGCAGCGTCGGGCCGAGCTGGTCACCGGGCGGCCGACGATCGACCTGGACTCCTCCGACGTGGAGGTTTTCGGCCGTGGGAAGCGTGGCGTGGCCTATACCTACGAGGGGAAGAAGGCCGGCCGGCCGCTGCTGGCGTCGTGGGCGCGGACCGGGCTGGTCTTGGCCGCCGACCTGCTCGCCGGGGACCAGGACGTCCGGCCGCGTGCCGCCGGGCTGCTGACCCGGGCGCTGGCGAACCTGCCGGCTGCCGTCTGCGCGCCGCCGCTGGTCCGCGCCGATTCGGGGTTCTTCACCGGGGACCTCGCCCGCGCTGCCGTGACCGCGGGCGCGGACTTCGCGGTCGCCGCGCCACGCAACAGCGCGCTCTGGCGCGCCTACGCCGCCGTTCCCGAGAAGGCCTGGACCGACGCGCGGGACATGACCGGCGCCCAGGTCGCCGCCAGTGGCTATGCCCCGGCCGGCTGGCCGCCCGGCACCTACACGATCATCCGCCGGGTGAAGGTCCCTGCCGGTGAGATCTCCACCGACCCCCGCTCGCGGCGGCGGCGCACGATCCCGAAAGACCAGCTCACCCTCGCGTTGGAAGGCGTCGCCGACCACGCCTGGGCGGTCAGTTTCATCGTCACGAACATCCCCGCTGACGAGCCCGACGGCATCGTCGCCGTCGAGCACTGGTTCCGTGGCCGCGCCGACATCGAGACCCAGATCAAAGATGTCAAGCTCGGCGCCGGCCTGCGCCACCTGCCCTCCGCGGACCCGGCCGTCAACACCGTCTGGATGTGGGCGGCGATCCTCGCCGGCTGGCTATCTACCCTGTTCCAGTCCCTGACCGGATTCGACCAGCGCGCGGGGCGCGCGCACGGCGACCGGCTCCGCCACGAACTGATCAACATCCCCGGTCGGGTCATCCGTCACGCCGGCACGCTCACCCTGCGCCTGCCACCCGGCCGCGACCAGCACCTGCCCGGCGCCCTCGAACGGCTACGTGCTCTGCCCGCAGCCGGCTGACCAGCCCGTTCCCCCGACGAGACCCCGTCCGGGCCGTGGACCCGGCGCCCACCCGGTACGACAGCCGGGCCGTCACCCTGCCCACCAGCCGGAAACACCATCAACAAGCCGGAAAGGGAAAGATCACCGATCTTTGATC
>NZ_CASGGV010000135.1:0-1695 GCF_949319125.1 Frankia sp. Hr75.2
GTATCCATTCACGGGTCCGCGCGGCTGGTCCGCTGAGCTGGGTTGATGTGTTGGGATGACACGCTGGGGCCGTTGCTTGATCGGGTCGGCGGTCTGGTGATGATCGTGGGCTGTGGCTGACCCGTCCGCGTCGTTGGAGTCGCGGGTTCGGGCTGCCGAGGAGCGGGTCGGCGCGCTTGCGGAGGAGAACCGGCGGCTGGCGGAGACGAACGGCCGGCTGCGGCGGGTGATCCAGGACATGGCCGAGCGGCACGAGGTGGAGCTGGCCGCGGAGCGGGCGGCGCGGGAGCGTCTGGAGTTGCAGGTCGCGGAGCTTGCGCGGCGGGTCGGGATGGACAGCTCGAACTCCTCGACTCCGCCGTCGAAGGAGCCACTGGCCGCGAAGGAGAAGCGGAAGGCGACCAGGGCGGCGTCCCAGCGGGTGCGGTCGAAGGACCGCAAGCCGGGTGGGTAGCCTGGTCGGGACGGTGCGCGGCTGGCACCGGCCGACGATCCGGACCGGACCGAGACGGCGGTCCCGCCGGCCGAGTGCTCGTCGTGCCGGGCAGACCTGTCTGGCGGTCGGGACGCCGGGGCGGGCTGGGCGCAGGTCTGGGACCTGCTGCCCGCGGTGCTGGAGAAGGTGCACTGGGTGCTGCCGCGGCGGCGCTGCGGCTGCTGCGGGAAGGTCACGACCGCGTCGGTGCCGTTCGCCCGGCCGGGGTGTGTGACGTACGGGCCGCACCTGAACGGCGCGGCGGTGCTGCTGGTCTCGGAGGGCAACGTGCCCGTCGAACGGGCCGCGGCGCTGATCGACGGGCTGGTCGGGGTGGCGGTGTCGTCCGGGTTCGTCGCCCGCGCGAACGCCCGCCTGGGCGAGCGGCTCGACGCCGCCGGGTTCGACGCGGCGATGAGGAAGGCGCTGGCCGCCGAGCCGGTGCTGTGCGCGGACGAGACCCCGGTCAACCTGTGGCACAAGGACCGTGGCGCCGACGGCGCCGAACTGGCCGGCAGCCCGCACGTCGTCACGGTGCGCACCCCGGCCCCGGGGCTGGTCTGGTACGCCCCCGTCCACTCCCGCTCCTCGAAGGCACTCAAGGACCTGGGCGTGCTCGACGGCTTCACCGGCCACCTCGTCCGCGACGACTACTCCGGCTGGGCGCAGTTCGACGCCCAGCTCGCAGGCGTCCAGCAGTGCCTCGCCCACATGATCAGACATCTCCAGGGTGTCTGGGACCTCCACCACGACGAGCAGCGCTGGGCCCGCCGCGTCCAGGACGTCCTGCGCGAGGCCCACACCGCCGTCACCACCGCGACCGCCGCCGGCGATGACCACCTCGACCCCGACCTGCTCACGGCCCTGCGCGCCCGCTACGACAAGGACGTCGAGTGGGGCCGGATCACCAACCGCTGCCGCGACTGGCACGACGGCAACCACCCCGGACACAAACTCGCCCGACGACTCGCGGACAAGGCCGACCAGGTCTGGTCGTTCACGAAGAACTTCGCCGTTCCCTGGACGAACAACCCGGCAGAGCAGGCCCTACGCGGCCCGAAACGCCACCAGGCCGTCTCCGGCTACTGGCACCGCCCAGCGACCCTGGGCGCCTACTGCCGCGTCCGCTCCTACCTCGTCTCCGCCCGCGACCACGGCATCCGCGCCCTCGACGCCATCCACGACGCCCTCGCCGGCCGGCCCTGGCTACCAACCCCGGT
>NZ_CASGGV010000136.1:0-1679 GCF_949319125.1 Frankia sp. Hr75.2
GGCGGCCGGCCTGGGGTGGGAGTCGGACCTGCCGCTGCTCAAGGAGTACCTGGCCATCACCGACTTCGACGAGGCCACGAAGTGGGCCGTCGAGCACGGCAAGGCCGACTACATGTGGAGCAAGCGGGCCGTCTGCGCCTACGTCGCCACCCAGGCGATGCCCCTGCTCAAGCAGGGCATCCGCATCAACGCGATCTGCCCCGGCCCCACCGACACCCCGCTGGCGCGGGCGAACGAGGAGAGGTGGCTCGGCTTCGGTACCGACTACCGGGCCGAGCTGGGCATCGAGGCCGCGACCTCGCTGGAACAGGCCTACCCGCTGCTGTTCCTCTGCAGCGACGCCGCCTCCGCCATCAGCGGCATCACCCTCACGGCCGACTCGGGCTACTTCACCGCCGGCATCTCCGACTCCTTCCCCCCGGCCACACCCATCGTGAAATTCCTGCTCGGTCGGTGACCCGGCTGCCTGGCGGCGCTCGCCGTCGGGCCCGTCCGTCCCTACTTCGACACACCACCACGCAGCAGGCACTCGACATCCATTAAGGACGAAACACGATGAAAGAGCAGCGCCGGGGCCGCAAGATCGCCATGAGTCGGGACGAGATCGATGCCTTCCTCACCGAGGAGCGAACCTGCCGGGTGGCGACGTCCAGCCCGAGCGGACCACATCTGACTCCGCTGTGGTTCGTGTGGGACGGCTCCGCTCTGTGGCTCAACTCGGTTGTGAAGAGCCAGCGCTGGACCGACATCGCCCGCGACCCGCGAGTGGCCGTGCTCATCGATGGCGGCCACGCCTTCAACGAGCTACACGGGGTCGAGCTCCGCGGGAAGCTCGAAAGCGTCGGAGAAGCTCCCCGGAACGGCACCCCCGACCCGGACCTCGAAACACCGGAAAAGCTCTTCGCCCAGAAATACACCGGTCGCGACGAAATGCACTACGACGGCCGTCACGCCTGGCTGCGCCTCACCCCGGAGAAAATCACCAGCTGGGACTTCCGAAAAATGTGAGAACCCCCGGAACGGCCGGGACCGGAGCACAGATATCTGACCGGATACGCCTGTCAGGCCAGCACCCACGGAGGAGGGTCATGAACGTCGACGACTTGATTCTGGTGAGCATCGACGACCACGTGGTCGAACCAGCGGACATGTTCAAGAACCACCTGCCGGCGAACCTGGCCGACCAGGCGCCGCACGTCGAGACCGACGAGTCCGGGGTGGACCGGTGGATCTACCAGGGCCGGGTCACCGGGGTCAGCGGCCTCAACGCCGTGATCACCTGGCCGCCGGAGGAATGGGCCAAGGACCCGGCCGGCTTCGCCGAGATGCGCCCCGCCGTCTACGACATCCACGACCGGGTCCGGGACATGGACCGTAACGGGATCCTGGCGTCGATGTGCTTCCCGACGTTCGCCGGGTTCAGCGCCGGGCATCTCAACCATTTCAAGGATCCCCTCACCGTCATCATGATCCAGGCGTACAACGACTGGCACATCGACGAGTGGGCCGGCACCTACCCGGGCCGGTTCATCCCGCTGGCGCTGCTTCCGACCTGGGACCCGCAGCTGATGGTGAACGAGATCCGCCGGGTGGCGGCGAAGGGCTGCCGGGCGGTCACGATGCCCGAGCTGCCGTACCTGGAAGGCCTGCCCAGCTACCACGACATCACCTACTGGGGG
>NZ_CASGGV010000137.1:0-1672 GCF_949319125.1 Frankia sp. Hr75.2
GGCTCTTCCCGGTTCGCCGGAGATCGTGTCTGTCCGGTGACTGCCGGCGATGGCCGGTTGTGACTGTGCGTAGCGCCGGTGATTCCGGGAAGTAGGACGCACCCGCCATTCGGCATGATCGCTCTTGCTGAAGGAAGTGATCGCCGAGTGGACGGGTGCGCGTGTTCGAGGGTAGCGGGCTGGTGTTGGCGGAGTTCCTGGGGTTGGCCGGGGTGGTGGTTACGGCGGTGGAGCGGGAGAGGGACGGTTCCTGGTCGCTGCATGTGGCCGGCCCGGTGGTGGCCTGCTGCCCGCGCTGCGGCGAGCCGTCGGGGCGGATCAAGGAGTTCGTCGGGCAGCGGCTGGCGCACCTCGTCGTCGCGCCGGCGCGGGTGACCGTCCACAAGCCGCGGTTGTTCTGTGACCAGTCCGGCTGCGAGCAGGGCAGTTTCGTCGAGAGCGGGCCGCTGGCGGCGCGGGGCGCGCGGGTGTCGACGGTGGGGCGGAAGGCGGTCGGCCACCTGGTCGGGGACTGGGGGGTGCCGGTCAGCAGGGTCGCTGGTGCGGTCGGGGTGGCCTGGTGCACGGCCCAGGACGCGTTCGCCGTGGTCGCCGACGCGGCGGGGGTCGTGGCCCTTGGCCCCGTCGGCGAGGACACGGTCGTTCCCGGCGCCGAGGACGGGGTCACGGAAGCCGGCGCCGACGCGGCCGAAGGGGAGGGCGGCGGGCCGGTGAGGCGGTCGGTGTCCGGGCCGTTGCCGCCGGTCGGGGTGCTCGGGCTCGACGAGCACCGCCGGGGCCGCCCGCGGTATCACCGCGACCCCGACAGCGGCCGGTGGGTCGAGGACGCCGACCGTTGGCTCACGGTGTTCGTCGACCACGCCGGCCACGGCCTGCTCGGCCAGGTCGAGGGCCGGACCGTCGCCGGCACCGCCGCCTGGGTCCTGTCCCAGCCCGCTGCCTGGCGGGCCGGGATCTGGGCCGTCACGATCGACATGTCGACGGTCTACAAGGCGGCGGCCCGGGCCGCGCTGCCCGACGCCATGCTCGCGGTCGACCCCTTCCACGTGACCCAGCTCGCGAACAAGATGATCGGCGACGTCCGCCGCCGGGTCACCCAGGAGCACCACGGTCGCCGCGGCCGCGCCGACGACCCCGAATACAAGATCAAGGGACTGCTCGTGCGCCGGGAGGAGGCCCTCTCCCCGGCCGCCCGCGGCCGGCTGCTGTGTACCCTGTCCGACCTTGGCGACCGCGGCCGGCAGATCACCGCCGCCTGGCGCGCCAAGGAGCTCCTGCGCGCCGTGCTCGCGCTCGCCGCGCACCGCTCCGGCCACCCGATCACCCGCTCCGACGTCTCCAACGCCCTGACCAGGTTCTTCACCTACTGCGCCACCGTCGGCGAGACCGTCCCCGAGATCACCGTCCTCGCTGAGACGATCTCCAAGTGGCGTGCCGAGATCGCCAACGCGGTCCTCCACTCCCTGTCCAACGCGGCCACGGAGGGCGTCAACCGGCTCGTCAAGCTCGTCTACCGGACCGCGTTCGGCCTGCGCAACGTCACCAACCAGCAGCTCCGCGCCCGCTACTTCGCCTCCCGCGCGACCCGCCCCACCTGGCTACACACCGTCAACCACCCCGCCGCAGGCGGCGTGATCAGCTGACTACAGATTCCGGCCAACTGGGAAAAGCC
>NZ_CASGGV010000138.1:0-1631 GCF_949319125.1 Frankia sp. Hr75.2
GGAGAGTGTTCATGACCGCGGTGATGCAGGGTGTACGGATCCTCGAGGTCGCTGAGCACACGTTCGTACCCGCTGCGTCCGCGTTGCTGTCCGACTGGGGTGCCGACGTCATCAAGATCGAGCACGTCGAGCGTGGGGACGCGATGCGCGCGCTGGCGTCCTCGGGTGTCGCGGTCGTCCCGAAGGACGTCCACGTGCTGCTGGAGCACTCCAACCGTGGCAAGCGCAGCCTGGGCCTCGACCTGACCTCCCAGGCCGGCCGTGACATCCTCTACAAGCTCGCCGGCACCTGCGATGTCTTCCTCACCAACAAGCTGCCGAGCGTGCGCACCAAGCTGCACATCGATGTCGAGGACATCCGCGCCCACAACCCGAACATCGTCTACGTCCGTGGGACCGGCCAGGGTGAGCGCGGGCCGGACGCCGACCGGGGCTCCTACGACTCGCTGGCCTTCTGGGCCCGCGCCGGCGTCGCCGTCGGCAGCATGCGGCCCGAGTACAGCCACGTCCCGGTCCCGCCCGCGCCCGGTTTCGGGGACTCGATCGGCGCGATGACGATCGCCGGCGGGATCATGGGCGCGTTGTTCCACCGTGAGCGCACCGGTGAGGCCACCGAGGTCGACGTCTCCCTCATGGCCACCGGGATGTGGGCGATGGGCCAGGCCCTCGCCCTGTCGCTGCTGCTCGACATCCCGTGGACCCCGCCGCCGCTGGACGCGCCGCGTTCCAACCCGCTGACCGGTAACTACCAGACCAAGGACGGCCGCTGGCTGTCGTTCACCTGCCTGCAGGCCGGGAAGTACTGGGCTCCGATGTGCGAGGCCATCGGGCGTCCCGAGCTGGGCGCCGACCCGCGTTTCGTCGACCACGCCGCGCTGATGGCGAACAGCCGGGAGGCCATCGCGATCCTCGAGGCCGCCTTCGCCGAGCACCCGCTGGCCGAGTGGCGTGAGCGGCTGGCGACCTTCATCGGCCAGTGGACGGTCGTGCAGGACACCCTGGAGGCCGCCGCGGACCCGCAGGCCGTCGCGAACGGGTACGTCCAGGACTGCGCCACCGCCGCCGGCATCCCGTTCCGGATGGCCGCGGCCCCGGTGCAGTACGGCGGGAAGCCCGCGCCGGCGGGCCGGGCGCCGCTGTTCAACGAGCACGGCGACGAGATCCTCACCGAGCTCGGACTCGACACCGACGCCGTCCTCGACCTCAAGATCCGCGGCGTCGTCGCATGACCCCCACCTCAACGAAGAGCCAGGAGACACTGAGATGACGCTGTTCGACGCGTTCCGATTCGACGGGAAGCGGGTCCTCGTGGTCGGCGGCGCGACCGGCATGGGTGCCGCCGCCGCCGAGCTCGCCCAGGCAGCGGGCGCCGAGGTCATCGTCGCCGACTACGCCGAGGTCACCCTGCCCGGCGCGAAGTCGATCCACGTGAACCTCGCCGACGCCGCCTCGATCGACGCGGCCGTCGAGCAGCTCGGTGGACCCGTCCACGCGCTGCTCTCGGCCGCCGGTGTCGCCGACGGCACCCCGGGCATCGAGCGGATCAACTTCATCGGCCACCGCTACCTCATCGACCGCCTGCTCGCCGGCGGGCTGCTGCCCCGCGGCTCCGCGATCGGCTTCATCTCCTC
>NZ_CASGGV010000139.1:0-1627 GCF_949319125.1 Frankia sp. Hr75.2
CCCGGACCTGGTCGAGATACACAACGACGCCGTCATACCCATGCTCGGCCGCAAGCATCCGGGATGTATAGGCCAGCCGTTTCGGGACGTATTTCCCGAGGCGGCGGACCGGCTTGTCCCCATGCTTGAGCAGGTGATGTCCGGCGGCGAAGCGACGTGGGAGGAGGACTGGCCGTCCAGGCTCAATCGCCACGGCTATCTCGAGGACTGCTATTTCACCTTCTCCTACAGCCCGATCCGGCGCCTTCCGGCGGGCGGTGTGGCTGGCGTGTTCGCCGCGTTGCAGGAGACCACCCGGCAGGTACTCGGCACACGACGCCTTCGATGTCTGCACGAGCTCGTCAGCGCCACGGCCGGTCGGCCCAGCCAGGCGGAGGTGTTCACCCAGGGCATCGAGGTGCTCGGTCGCTTCACCTCCGACATCCCCTACTGCCTCGTTGTCCTCGAGGAGGCGCAGACACGGAAGCTCGTTGTGACGGCGTCGGCTGGTATCGACGGAGCCACGGGAACCCCGTACGCGCTCGATCCCGGCGACGCCTCCGGACTCGGGGACTCCATGGTTGCGGGACGGACGCAGATCGTCGCTCGTCTGCTGGCCCGTCTCGCGTTACGACAGTCGGCTGAGACCCCACCGTCCCCGGCCGCGATGGTCGTCCCCCTGCCGGAGGGAGGCGACAGACGCCCTGTCGGACTTCTCATCTTCGGGACAAGCGGCCGGCTCCCTTTGAACGCGGACTACCGGAGTTTCCTGAGTCTCGTGGCCACCCAGATCTCGGCGGCCAGCGTTGCGGCGCAGTCAGCCGAGCGGGAACGCCTCCTTGCCGCCGACGCGCATCATCGCGCCTTCCATGACGCGCTGACCGAGTTGCCGAACAGAGCGGCCATGTTCGCCCATCTCGAAAGCACGATCGCCGAAACCGGAAAAAGCCCGACACGAGCCGGCTTCCTTTTTGTTGATCTCGACGGATTCAAGCGGGTCAACGACACGTTGGGCCATCTGGCAGGCGACGATCTGCTCCGTGATGTAGCCGGGCGACTTCGCCGTGTGGTCCGCCCTGGTGACGTCGTGGCCCGGCTCGCCGGCGACGAGTTCGGAGTCCTGTGCCGCGACATCACGTCCCACGGCGCGGTCGAAGCTGTCGCCGATCGCATCGTCGCCAACGTGGATCTGGCCATCGGCCGCCAGCAGGTCCCGGTCACGGCCAGCGTCGGCATTGCGATGATCGGACCCGGGACCACCAGCCCCGAGGACGTCGTACGCGCCGCGGATGCGGCCATGTATCTCGCCAAGCGTCGGGGGCGGGGCTACTGGCGACACGCCGCGGAGGCGGAGGTGGCCCGCCACGACACCGACACCGACACCGACACCGGCCCTCCCTCGGAGCCAGCCCGGCGGATGGCGGCCAGGCCGCGCGACGGCTGACGCATGTCGGAGACCGTCCCCCAGCGCGCCCGAGCACGCGCGAGCTGATCAGGACGACCTCATAGGGATAGTTGTCCGAAGAAAGGACCCCGTCTCATTGCGTACCTGAGGGAGTAGAACATCAAGCGGATCGGGTGCTGCTGACCCTCGGCTCGCTATCGGTTCTCGATCGCTTCGACCAGTAGCTCTGTGAGCTCATCAGGG
>NZ_CASGGV010000140.1:0-1597 GCF_949319125.1 Frankia sp. Hr75.2
CGGAACCCGTCAAGCTGTTTGAGGCAGGATGTTGCAGAAATTAGCCAGCTGATGTGTCTGTCTGGTCGGGCTGTTCCTCCTTCGGGGGCCGGTTGATCCACGCGGGTTCGGGCAGTGCTGGTGGTGCTGGGGGACGGCGGATGAACCGTTCGGGATGCTCGGCATAGGCAGCGTCCAGGACGGCAGCACGGGCCTTCCGGACGGCGGCGGCCTGGCCGTGGTGGACCACGGCCGGGGCGAGGAGCCCGATCCCGGAATGCCTGTGCTGATCGTTGTAGTAGTCGAAGAACCCTCGACACCAGGCCCGGGCGGCCTGGAGGTTCTCGAACGAAGCTGGGAAGTCAGGCCGGTACTTCATCGTCTTAAAGTGCGCCTCGGAATATGGATTGTCGTTCGACACCCGAGGTCGGGAATGCGACCGGGTGACACCGAGGTCGGCGAGCAGCAGCGCGACTGTCTTCGAGGTCATGGACGTTCCACGATCGGCGTGGATCGTCAGCTGCTCACGGCTGATCTGCTGTTTGGTGCAGCTGGCTGTGATCAGGTCTTCCGCGAGAGCGGCGGACTCCCGGTCCGCGACCATCCACCCGACAACATACCTGCTGTACACATCGATGATCACGTACAGGTAGAAGTAGGTCCATTTCTTTGGGCCACGGAGCTTCGTGATATCCCAGCTCCATACGGAGTTCGGTTTCTCCGCGATCAGTTCGGGTTTGACGTGGGCGGGGTGGGTGGCCTGGCGGCGACGGTCCCCGGTCTCGCCGAGCTCGGCCAGCAGCCGGTACATCGTCCGCTCCGAGGCCAGGTAGACACCCTCGTCCAGCAGGGTCGCCCACACCTGGGCCGGGGAGGCGTCGACGAACCGCTCCGAGTGCAACAGCGCGACGAGGCGCTCCCGCTCGGCCGGGGACAACGCCGCCGGCTGCCGGCGCGCCTTGTGCGGGATCGGTGCCGGCCGCGCAGGGGCCGGGCTTTTCCGGTGCCGGCGATAGTGCGTCGCCCGCGACCGGCCCATCGCCCGACACGCCGCGGCCACCCCGACCCGGCCGGTCAGACTCGCCACACCGTCCTCGACTATTCGTTCCGCTTCCTCGGCGAGTTCCGGCTGTCGCTGATCTCGGGAATGCCCTCGGAGAGTGTCTCCAAGAGCTTGGAGACTTTTCCCTGCACATCAATCACGAAGCGGGCCTGCGCCAGCTCCTTTTCCAATCGCGCCTTCTCCGCTCGGAGCTTCTCAAGCTCACGGTCCCGCTCATCCATCGCAGGGCGGCCTTTAGGCTTCGACAGACCCGCCAACGCCCCCGCCTCACGGGCCTTCCGCCACTCCACGATATGCGCCGAGTACAGGTTCTCCCGGCGCAGGATCGCGCCTTTCGCACCCGGCGACGTCGCCGCCTCGTACTCGGTCAGGATCCGCAGCTTGTACGCCGCCGAGAACGACCGCCGCCGCGCCTTCGGCTCGACCTCCGGATCCGGCCGCGACCGGCCATCCTCGCGATCTTCCACCCGGCCATCATCGACCAGGCCCCGCCCGGCCGTCACTGCCACCGCCACGATCCTCGTCTCCTCAACCCGCCCCGGCCACAAGATGATA
>NZ_CASGGV010000141.1:0-1560 GCF_949319125.1 Frankia sp. Hr75.2
GGCCGTCGGGTGCGGGCCGTCGCGTGGACGACTGTGGCGGTCGGGTGAGTCCGGTGGGATTCACCCGACCGCCACGGTCGGGGCTGGTCGGAGGCCGGCAGGGTCAGGATGCGGCCGGGGTGGCGATGGTTTTGATCTCGAGGAATTCCTCGAGGCCGGGGGTGCCGCTTTCGCGGCCGATGCCGGACTGCTTGTAGCCGCCGAAGGGGGCGTCGGGGGCGTACCAGCTGCCGCCGTTGACGCTGATGGTGCCGCTGCGGATGCGGCGGGCGACGGCGAGGGCGCGGTCGGTGTCGGCGCTGAGGACGGATCCGGAGAGGCCGAAGATGGAGTTGTTGGCGATGTTCACGGCGTCGTCGTCGCCGTCGTGGGGGATGACGGCGAGGACGGGGCCGAAGATTTCTTCCTGGGCGATCTCGCTGTCGGGGTCGACGCCTGCGAGCAGGGTGGGGGCGTAGAAGAACCCGGGGTTGATCTTTTTGCCGCCGGTGACGAGGGTGGCGCCGGCGGCGATGGCGCGCTGCACGATGCCGTCGACCTTGTCGCGTTGCTTCTCGCTGATGAGCGGGCCCATGTAGGTGTCGGGTTCGGTGGGGTTCCCGACCTTGATCTGGGCGAGGGCGGCGGCGACTTTCTCGACGATGGCGTCGTGTTGGGCGCGGGGGACGACGAGGCGGCTGGTGATGGCGCAGCCCTGCCCGGAGTGGGAGCAGATGGTGAACGCGGCCATCATGGCGGCGAGGTCGTGGTTGGCGTCGTCGAGGACGACGAGGGCGGATTTCCCGCCGAGTTCGAGGAAGACTTTTTTGACGGTCCTGCTGGCGACTTCCATGATGCGTCGGCCGACGGCGGTGGATCCGGTGAAGGTGATGAGGTCGACGTCGGGGTGGCCGGTGAGGACTTCGGCGGCGTCGACGTCGATGGAGGTGATGACGTTGACGACGCCGGCGGGGATGTCGGTCTCGTTGGCGATGAGTTCGCCGAGGGCGAGGGCGAGCAGGGGGGTGTCGGGGGCGCCTTTGAGGATGACGGTGCAGCCGGCGGCCAGGGCGGGGGCGAGTTTCGCGAGGGCGAGCTGGGTGGGGTAGTTGTAGGCGACGATCGCGGAGACGACGCCGGCGGGTTCGCGTTCGATCCAGCGGTGGTGCTGGGCGCCGCGGGATTCGACGGTGCCGAGGTCCTGGGTGAACTGGTAGCCGGCGGCGAGGTCGGCGTAGTACTTGACGAGGTTGATCGGGTCGCCGAGGGCCGGCCCGTCGGTGATCAGGCGGGGGTGGCCGACCTCGGCGATGGTGAGTTCGCGGAGTTCTTCTTTGTGCTTGACGAGGACGTCGTGGAGCTGGTTGAGGCACTGGACGCGGAACGCGACGTTGGTCGACCAGTCGGTGGTGTCGAAGGCCTTGCGGGCGGCCTTGACCGCGGCGGTGGTCTCTTCGACCGTCGCGTCCGCGGCCTGGCCGATGACTTCGCCGGTCGTGGGGTTGATCGAGTCGACCGTCCGCTCGGTCTCGACAAGCTTCCCGTCGATCAGTAACCGCTTCACAGCCGCTCCTCGTTGAT
>NZ_CASGGV010000142.1:0-1556 GCF_949319125.1 Frankia sp. Hr75.2
CGCGCCGAGACGGCTGCTTCCTGGTAACGGCGGCCGTAGAACGCCAGCGTGGTCACCATCTCCCCGACGGAGGCAGTGAGGACGACGTCGTCGGTCTGGTTCGCGTGATCTTCGGCGAGTCGGATGAACCGGCGGGAGGCCAGGGTGTCCCCGAGGTTGAACGACAGCCGCGACAGCATGTAGGAGGCGTAGCCGGCGGCGACAGTGAGCTGGGTCTGCGGGCGGGCCCGGCCACTGCCGTTCATCAGATGGTGGTGCGCCGACTTCCACGTCTTCCACACCTTCGGCGCGAGCCGCTGGTGCGGTTCGACGGTGAACGCGATGGTGTGCGCGTTGATCGCGTCGTCGATCTCGTCAAGGGTCAGGACGTCGGGCGCGGACGAGGTCCACTCCCGGTACATCTGGGCGGCGACGAGGCTCGCGGCGGCGAGTTCGAACGCCTGCCGGCGGTTGGCGTCCACGGGTTCCTCCTGCCTGTGCGGGTCGAGCCCCAAATCCCGGGCCCGCTTCTCCCTGACAGCTTCGTCCCGCAATCGCCGGATGGCTCCCCCTGCGGCCAACGCGGTGTCCAGCGCGTCCGCGAGGTCCGCGGACGGGATCTCCTGGCCGTTGAGGGCCCGGGAAATCTGCTGGCGTTTGAACCCGGTCCGGGATTCGAGCCGGGTGTTGTTGGTCCGATGCTGGTCGCGCAGGTTCTGCAGCAGGTCTGCCAGGTTGGCGAGTGCGTCGTTTCGCTGACCAGCTTGCACCTTCGGCCTCCCCGTTGACGCCTTCGCAGGTGGGTGCAACGAGCTGTTGCATGCACGCAACGAGCCGTTGCTGTCTGTTGCTCCGTTTGGGCGCAGTGTGTCATGGGTGCTGCGCGCGGTGAACATGCCGATCCGGTCCCGTCCGTCGCAGCAGCTCGCGGCGGACGAGGCCCCGGCGGATGTCGCGTCGCTGCTTCAGCTCCCGCCGGGCCTGGGCCGAGTCGTGCGGCCCGGGTTCGGCGGGCTCCACCCGTCAACGCCGACCACATCGTTTCGAGGAACCCGTGTCTGTTGCGCCCACTGGCATGTCTGTCCCGGCCGTCCCACGGTGGCGGCGTCCGTCCGAGCTCGACCCGACGGTGCCCGATGCCGTCGAGGTCGCGCTCGACGAGCACCGTGTCCTGATCAGGTCGAGTCTGGGCCCGTCGGTGCGGACCACCCCTGGCTCGTTCGGGGACTTCGTCCGGGCGGTCAAGCGGGGCGAGTACGACGACCTGCTCGACGGGGTGGGGTGATGCCCGCTTCCGCGGAGGCTTCGATCGCGCTGCTGCACACGGCGCTGGTCGACCTGGTGCTGGCGAAGGAGTCCGTCTCCGTCCCGGTCGCGGCTGCGCTGCGCGCCGTGCCCCGGGACCTCTTCCTGCCCGACGCCTCCACCGAGGAGGCCTACAAGGACAACGTCGTTGTCACGAAACGTGACGTCTACGGAGCACCGCTTAGCTCGGTGTCAAGGCCCTCCACCGTCGCGGCGATGCTCAAGCAGCTCCAGGTCGAACCCGGCCATCAGATCCTGGAGATCGGCTCCGG
>NZ_CASGGV010000143.1:0-1540 GCF_949319125.1 Frankia sp. Hr75.2
CGGTAGTTGTCAAGTCAAGCGAGACAGTGGGTTGTTAGTCGACTGGCTGTGGGTCTGGCTGGTTGATCCACGCGGTGTCGGGTAGGCGGGGTGGCCGTGGCCTGCGGCTGAACCGTGCGGGGTAGGCGGCGTGGGCACGGTCGAGGGTGGCCTGGCGGTGGGCCTGGACCTGGACGGCGGTGCCGTAGTGGACCGAGGCGGGGGTGTGAAACCCGATCCCCGAGTGGCGATGCTCGTGATTGTAGGCGGTGAAGAATCCCTCGCAGAACCGGCGGGCGTCGTGCAACGACCCGAACTGGGCGGGGAAATCGAAGCTGTACTTGAGGGTCTTGAACTGTGCCTCCGAGTACGGGTTATCGTTGGAGACACGGGGCCGGGAATGTGACCGGTGGACGTCGAGGTCGACGAGAAGCGCCGATACCGGTTTCGATATCATCGCACCGCCGCGGTCAGCGTGGATCGTGTGCGGTGAGGTTCCGTTGCGGGTGACCGCGTCGGCGAGGAAGTCCTTCGCGACGACCGCGTCTTCCGCGGCGGCAACAAGCCATCCGGTGACATACCGCGAGTAAATGTCGAGGATGACGTAAAGTTTGTACCAGATTCCTTTCGCTGGTCCTTTCAGTGCGGTGATATCCCACGTCCAGACGTGGTTCGGTCCGGTCGCGGACAGCTCGGGTCGGACCCGGGGTGGGTGGGTCGCCTGGGCGCGGCGTTCCCGGGACTGACCGGCCGTGCGGGCGATGCGGTACATCGTCGACATCGAGCACCAGTACCGGCCCTCGTCGAGCTCCCGGGCCCAGACCTGCGGGATCGCCAGGTCCTGGTACGCCGGGCTCGTCAGGACCGCCAGGACCTGGGCGCGTTCGGTGTCGGTCAGCGTGCCCGGCGGCGGGGTCCGTGCCAGCCACGGCCCGTGCAGCCGGCCGCCGGGTGCGCTGTGGCGGTAGTGCGTCGCGCGGGAACGCCCGGTCAGCGCGCACGCCTGAGTCACCGGGATGTTCGCCGCGCGGAGGTCGTCGAAAGCGTCGTTCAGGATCTGGTCGGCGGCTGGTCGGTATCCGCGCTCCCGGAGACCTGTTCCAGAAGCGCGCGCGCTTTTCCCATGATGTCCAGCGCGGTTTCGGTGGTCGCGAGACGGGCTTTCAACCGTTCGTTCTCCCGGCGGAGCCTTTCCAGCTCGACCTGCTCGGCCGACTTCCCGGGCTTCTTCTCCGGCACGCGGCCAGCGCCGGTCATTCCCGCGAGCGCGCCGGCGTCACGGGCCCGGGTCCACTCCAACACATGGGAGGAGTACAGGCCCTCCCGGCGTAGGATCGCGCCTTTCTCACCGTTCGCCGCGTTCTCGTACTCGGTGACGATCCTCAGCTTGTACGCAGCGCTGAACACCCGCCGCGACGGACGCGGCGCCGGATCACGCGACGGCGGGGACTCGCCCGGGCTCTCCTGCGACTCTGACTCCACGAACACAAGGATCTCCGATCACCCCTCCGTAGCCAACCCGCACCCGCGAGGGTGTCTCACACGAGTCTGACAGGGAGGG
>NZ_CASGGV010000144.1:0-97621 GCF_949319125.1 Frankia sp. Hr75.2
GGTGGGGGTCGGGCCCTGCCTGGGCCGGCCCAGGCAGGGCCGGAGGGTCGGGGCGGTGTCCCGGTCGGTGGTCAGTTCCGGAGGCAGGGCGGCGAGTAGTGGCGGTCGGGGATGTACCTGCGCCAGTCCCGCCTCGTGATCTCGGCCTGGGCCCGGCCGCAGACCTGGTCCCGCGCGGTCCGCGGGTCGAGATCCCACACGCGCGCGCCGTTCCCGTCGGCGACGGCGAGTGTCCGGACGGGGCCGTCGGCGAAGGCGAGCGCGGTCGGCGCGATGCTGACCGGTTGGGGCGTGGCCGATTCGAGCGCCGCCGGTTCGGGTGAGGCGGGCGCCGACCCGGCGATCGCGAGCGCCGCGAGGTCGGAGGGTCCGGCGGAGTCGGAGGGTCCGGCGGAGTCGGAGGGTCCGGCGGAGTCGGAGGGTCCGGCGGAGTCGGAGGGTGCCGCGGGCGTGGGCAGGATGAGCCGGGGGCGCGGCCGGGCCGGGTTCGACATGTCCCAGACGCCGACGTCGCCGCCGCCCGCCGCGGCGGCCACCGCGAGTGCCCGCCCGTCCGGTGAGAAGGCCACCATTCCCGCGCCGCTCGCGGGGGCGAAGGAGGTGAGCCGGTGCAGCCCCCGCGGGTCCCCCGGCCGGTAGATCTCCACCACGGACCGCGACTTCTCCGGCGGCGCCAGGGACGAGGCGACCGCCATCGGAACGCCGGCGGTCGCCCCGGGCTCCGTCGCGGCGTCCGGCAGGCCGGTGGTGGCTACCGCGAGCGTCCGGCCGTCCGGGGAGTAGGACGCGCCGGCGACCACGCCCTCGCCGTGCAGCAGGCCCTGCCGGCGCGGCTGACGCGGATCATGCAGCGACCACAGCGAGAGGCGGGCGGCCCCGCCGACCAGGATCTGATCCCCGCCCGGGGAGAACGCCAACGCGGTGATCGGCCCGGGTGTCCGCAGGACGGCGAGCTCGGCGGGGGCGCGTGGGTCGGCCACGTCCCACAGCCGGAGCATGCCGTCCGAGGAGCCGGTGGCGATCGCGTCGCCGGCCCGGCTCACCGCGATCTCGCCGACGGTGCCGGTGTGCCCGGCGAGCACGCCGAGCCGCTCGACCGCGCCGTCCGGCGTCACCCGCCACAGCTGGACCTTGCTCTCGCCCGCGCCTGCCGGGCCGGCCGCGGTGACGATGATCTGGCCGGCGGCGGCCGTCCGCCCGGGGGGCGACACGTAGCCCACAGCGCTGACCGCGGGCCCGTCAACGGGGAACGCGGTGATGCGACGGTTGGCGGACGGGTCGGTGAGGTTCCAGAGGCCGGCACCGGTGTCGCCCGCGGTGACGATGCTGCTGCCATCCGGGGCCACGGCGAGGTCGCGGACGTCGCCGGGCAGGTGGCCGCTCCGACGGACGGCCGCGGCGATGAGCGCCTCGCCGGCCGCCGCGGTCGGAGCGATCTCGTAGGCCGCCGCGGCGAGCTGGCCGGCGAGGTCCGGCTGACGCTCCAGCAGGGCGCGCGCCTGACCGGCGGTGGCCTTGGACGCCTGCACCGCGGCCTGGGCCCGAACAGCCCCCGTGATCTCGACCGCCATGGTCAGGACGGCGAGACTGGCGATCCCCGCCATGAACAGCCGAAACAACCAGTGCCCGTCAGGCCGTCGACGTCCGTCGGCCGGCGCAGTGGACTCCGACAGCTCCGATGGCTGGGCCGGCTCCGAAGACTGAGCCGGCGGCCTTCCGATCCCGGGCTCGGCGGCAGCGCTGGCCGCCGCCCCGGTGCCAGCCCCGGGACCGCTCTCAGGCTCGGGCCTCGCTTCGGACTTCGCCGTGGGCTCAGGTTCGAGCGAGGCCTCGGGCCCGAGTTCAAGCTTCGTCTCAGACTCCGCCGTGGGCTCGGACTCCGCCGTGGGCTCGGACTCCGCCGTGGGCTCGGACTCCGCCGTGGGCTCGGACTCGGCCGTGGCCTCGGGTTCGACCTCCGTCTCAGACTCCGCCGGGGCCGCAGACGCGGGCGCGGGCTCGGCATCGGAGTCGGGCGTCGGATCCGGAGCGACAACCGCGTCCGGCGCGCTCGCCGGCACCGGGGCGGGCTCGGCGGCCTCGGCGACTGCCACAGCGGCCGCCGGGACGACGCCAGCGGTGTCGGCAGGTGCCTCGACCGCAGACATCTCGTCAGGCGGGGCGGCGGGCGTCTCGGTGGGCGGGGCGGCGGCGCTTACGGCCGCCGCGACGGCGATCTCGAGCGGATCCAGGCCCGTGGGTGCCGGGAGGCCCCCGACGAGTCGTCCGAGCACCTCGAGCAGCTCCGCGGCGCCGGGTCGGCGGGAGGGATCCTTACGCATCGTGGCGCTGACTACGTCGCGTAGTACCGGGTCCAAACCGGTGAGGTCAGGTTCCGCATAGACCGCACGTTGCAACAGAACCTGCGGTGATCCGTTACCGAACGGCAGCCGTCCGGTCGCGGCGAAGAGGACTGCTCCACCCCACGTGAAGACGTCTGACGCCATCGTGAGCGGCTGCCCCAGGACATGCTCCGGGGTAATAAATGCGGGGGTACCCATCCCGGGCCCTGATCCGCCGCGACCCGGTAGGGCAACGGTGTTCAGAACTCGCGACAACCCGAAGTCGACGAGGCGGATTCCACCCTCGAAAAGCACCACATTCGCCGGTTTAAGGTCACCGAAGACGAGACCGGCACCATGGAGCCCCGTCAGCGCCGAACCGAGCGCCACGGCGAGCCGGCGAACGTCGGGCACCGCCAGCGGACCGCCCTGCGCGACCGTCGCTGCCAGGGTCGGAGCGTCCACGAACTCGGTGACGACATACGGCGGATGGGCGGATGTGTCGGCGTCGATGATGTCCGCCAGGCACGGAGGTGCCAGTGCGCGGACAGTCTCGAGATCGGCGCGCAGCCTGCGGCGGAAATCATGGTCGCGAGCGAACGCCGCGCTGATCACTTTGATGGCCACCTGGCCGCCCTCGGGATCCCGCCCGAGATAGACCGGCCCGGTTCCGGCCTCGAGGAGCTGACGTTCTACAGCATACGGACCGATCGAAACCGGTTGATTGCCGCGCGAACGTTCGAGGTGTCGCCGGGCAATGACCACAGATTCGACACCTCCGAAATATTTGTGAAACCCCGTAACGGGATGTCGCAGGCGCGTCGGGCGCAACCGCATGTTATCGGCGCGGTCGGGCGCCTACGCGGCCTGGTTACGCTTCGCGGTTCCCGAGGACGGCCGCGGCGGCGAGCAACGGGCCCGGGTGGCGGTGCACCGCCTCGGTCGTCAACGGGCCACCAGCGAGCGCACGGAGAACCTCCTCGCGGTGCGGGACCTGCGCACCTGGCGCCCTTACCAGCCCGGCGAGCGCGACGAGCCCGCCCAGGTGACGCTCCAGACCATCCCGATCCGGGCCGGGAACCCCACCCAGCCACGCCCGATGCTGGTCCGCGCTCATGATTTCCCACACCACCCGGTCCGTCACCCCCACAGGCCCCTTCGGACCACCCTGCGGACCACTCGGACCATTCGGCCAGTCATGAATGGCCACGATGTGCGGCACCCGAATCAGCCCCGTACCGGCGTCACCGGCGGCACCGGCACCGGCCGGGCCACGGGCACCACCGACGGCGACGACACCCGCACTGCCGGGCGGCGGGCCGGAAAGCTCCGGGCGATGGTCCGCGACGACGATCCGCACCGACAGGCCGCGGCCGGCCCGGGCATCGCGGACCCGGCCCGCGAAGCAGACCGCGAGCGCCGCGGCGGCTGTCGGCGCGTAGCGCGCGTGCACGGCGACGGCCGTCAGGTCGGCCGCCCGCACCAGGGCGGTGGCCGTGCGGGCGGCCTGGGCGGGGTCGGCCATGACGAAGTCGACCAGCGTGACGACCGAGCCCTCCGCCGGGTCGCCGGGCCGCACCCGGCAGACCGGGGAGTCGGGTAAGCGGCGGACCCGGTCGATGGTGATCAGACCGTCGGCGTAGGGCAGCCGCAGCCGGGGCAGATCCTCGGCGGCGATCGCGTGCGGGTCGCCGCCCGCCATCGACCCGCCCCCTCGCGACCACTCCCGGTACGAGGGACCTTACCGTCGGCGCACACGGCAGGGGGACGAAACGGCAACCCGCCAGTCGGCGGGCAACTACCGGCCCCGCCGCTGCCGGCGCAGGCCGGCGCCGGCAGCGGCTACTCGACCTGGCCGCCCGTCGAGCGCGCGAAGGGCCGCAGCCGCGAGACCAGGCCGCGCACTTCGGCGCTCGCGGCGGCGAGCGTCTCCTCGTTCGACGTCGCGGCGCCGTCGAGGAGCACGTCGAGCGCGATCAGGCGCTCGGCGACCTCGGTGATGAGGTCGAAGTCGCGCACCCGCTGGTGGGCGAGTTCGGCCAGCCGCTCGTTCTTCTCGAACAGCTCGACGAAGACGCTCACCTTGGCCCGCAGCAGCCAGGGATCGAACGGCTTGGCGATGTAGTCCACCGCGCCGACCGCGTAACCCCGGAAGGCGTGGTGCGGCTCGCGGTCGATCGCCGTCAGGAAGATGATCGGAGTGTCCCGCGTCCGCCCGCGCTGCTTGATCCGGTGCGCGGTCTCGAAGCCGTCCATTCCAGGCATCTGGACGTCGAGGAGGATGACCGCGAAGTCGTCGATGAGCAGGCGCTTGAGCGCCTCCTCGCCCGAGGACGCGGTCACCAGATCCTGGTCCAGGGAGGCGAGGATCGCCTCCAGCGCCATCAGGTTGTCGGGTCGGTCGTCCACCAGGAGGATCTTGCTCCGGGGCCGCTCAGTGTTCGACGCGCCCTCGGTGTCGACAGGACCGCCGGTCCGCTCGGTCACCCGCCTGCCTCCTCCTTCGCCGGTCGGCCTGGGTGTTCGTGGTGATGGCACCACTGCTCAACCATCGCCGATCGGCATGTCCGGTCCAGCACCGGCCCGTCGACACATACCCGAATGCGCACCATACGCGATCTGATCATCACAGATACGACCGCATCACTCCGAGGAGGTGATCAAGGTCTACCGGCTTGGTGATGTAGTCGCTCGCACCGGCGGAAATGCTCTTCTCCCGGTCACCGGGCATCGCCTTCGCGGTCAGCACGAGGATCGGCAGCGCCGCGAAGGCCGGCATCGCACGGATCTCCGACGTGGTCTCGTTGCCGTCCATGCCCGGGAGCATGACGTCCATCAGCACCAGGTGCACCGGCGCGTTGTCCTGCTGCAGCATCCGGATGGCGTCGTGGCCGTTGTCGGCGTAGAGCACCCGCATGCCGTGCATCTCCAGCGCGCTGGTCAGGGCGAACACGTTGCGGACGTCGTCGTCGACCACCAGGATGCTGGCGCCCACGAGCGGGTCGCCGCCGTCCAGGTTCGTCGTCGGCGGCCGCGCGGGCGCCTGTGGGTCGGTGAGGAACGGGGTGCCCTCGGCGGGCGTCCGGTCGCCGGCTGCGTCGGTGCCGCCGCGGCCCGACCACGAGGTGCGCGACAATCGGCGGGCCGCCTTGGGCTCGAC
The DNA here is from genome assembly GCF_949319125.1 of Frankia sp. Hr75.2. Classification (NCBI taxonomy): domain Bacteria; kingdom Bacillati; phylum Actinomycetota; class Actinomycetes; order Frankiales; family Frankiaceae; genus Frankia; species Frankia sp. Hr75.2. The sequence goes on from NZ_CASGGV010000144.1 coordinate 5,482, forward strand.
GGGCCGGCCGGGCGCTCCGTAGGCCCGTTCGCCGTCACGCTGCCTGCCGGTGCCCGCCCCGTTGGACGTGCCGGCAGGAGCCGGGCCGGCGCTCTCCCGGTGCGCCGCGTCACCGGGCGACTCCGGCGCCGCCGGCCTGCGCTCCGCCGGGACGAGCGCGGCCCGCTCGACGCCGGCCAGCACCGGCCCACGACCGTCGTCCCCGCCGTCGGCCCGTGACCGCGGCTGGACGGCACCGTCCACGATCATGAGGACGCCGTCGGGCTCGCCGGGGTGGGGGCCCGCGGGTGCCTCCGGAGGCATCACCGACGGGACGAACAGGGTGAACGTGCTGCCCTGCCCGATCTGGCTGGAGACGGCGATCGACCCGCCCAGCAGGCGGGCGATCTCCTTGCTGATCGACAGCCCCAGGCCGGTACCGCCGTAGCGGCGCGAGGTCGTGCCGTCCGCCTGCTGGAAGGCCTCGAAGATCATCCTGAGTTTCTCGGCCGCGACCCCGATGCCGGTGTCGGTGACGGCGAAGGACAGCACCATCGGCGCCGAGCGCAGGCTGGGCGCGACGAACGGGGTGTCGGGCGAGGCGACGGCGACGTCCAGCCGGACGGTGCCGGCGTCGGTGAACTTGACCGCGTTCGACAGCAGGTTCTTGAGCACCTGCTGGATGCGCTGCTCGTCGGTGACGAACTCGTCCGGCACGTCCTCGGTGACGCTGATCTCGAAGGTGAGGCCCTTCTCCTCGGCGGTGGGCCCGAACACGCCCGCCACCGCGTCGCACAGCGCGGCGGTGCGCACCGGGCCGGCGTCGACGTTCATCTTGCCGGCCTCGACCTTGGAGAGGTCGAGGATGTCGTTGATCAGCCCGAGCAGCTCCGAGCCGGCGGAGTGGATCGTCTCGGCGAAGTCGATCTGCTTCTGGCTCAGGTTGTGGTCGGGGTTGTCGGCCAGCAGCTTGGCGAGGATGAGCAGGCTGTTCAGCGGGGTGCGCAGCTCGTGGCTCATGTTCGCCAGGAACTCCGACTTGTACTGCGAGGACAGCGCGAGCTGCTCGGCCTTCTCCTCGAGCCCGATCCGGGCCAGCTCGATCTCCTGGTTCTTCTCCTCCAGCAGCGCCGCCTTCTCCTCCAGCTCGTTGTTCGTGCGCTGGAGCTCGACGGACTGCGAGCGCAGCTCCTGGGTCAGCCGCTGCGACTGGGCGAGCAGCTCCTCGGTGCGGGCGTTCGCCATGATCGTGTTCAGGACGACGCCGATGGTGTCGACGAGCTGGTCGACGAGCGTGAGGTGCAGGTCGGAGAACGGGGTGAAAGAGGCCAGTTCGATCACACCGAGAACCTGGTTCTCGAAGATGACCGGAACGACGACCAGGTCGCACGGCGGCGCCTCGCCCAGGCCGCTGCGGATGTTGAGGTAGCCGGCGGGCACGTCCTCGACCCGGATGCGCTTCTTCTCCAGCGCCGCCTGGCCGATGAGGCCCTCGCCGAACAGGAACGTGCCGTCCGAGCGGCGCCGCGGCACCGAGCCGTAGCCGGCGACGTAGCGCAGCTTGTCGCCCTCGATGAAGTCGAGCAGGTAGACCGTGCCCTGCTGGGCGTTCACGGCCGGCGTCATCTCACTGATGATCATCTGGCAGACGGTGTAGAGGTCGCGCTGGCCCTGCATCTTGCTGCCGATGAGGGCCAGGTTCGACTTGAGCCAGTCCTGCTGGGCGTTGACCTCGGTGGTCTCCCGCAGCCGGGCGATCATCTGGTTGATGTTGTCCTTGAGCTCGGCGACCTCGCCCTCGGCCTCCACCGTGATGGAGCGGGTCAGGTCACCGCGGGTCACCGCGGTGGACACGTCACCGATCGCGCGGAGCTGGATCGTCAGCGTCGACGCGAGCTGGTTGACGTTGTCGGTCAGGTCCTTCCAGGTGCCCGCGACACCGGCGACCGTGGCCTGGCCGCCCAGCTTGCCCTCGACGCCCACCTCGCGGCCGACCCGGGTGATCTCGGCCGCGAAGGACGAGAGCTGGTCGACCATCGTGTTGACGGTGTCCTTCAGCTCGGCGATCTCGCCCTGCGCGGTGACGGTGATCTTCTGCGAGAGGTCACCGCGGGCCACCGCCCTGGTCACCGCGGAGATGTTGCGGACCTGGCCGGTGAGGTTGCCGGCCATCGAGTTCACCGACTCGGTGAGATCCCGCCAGACCCCGGAGACCCCCCGAACGTGCGCCTGACCACCCAGGTTGCCCTCGGTGCCGACCTCCTTGGCCACCCGGGTCACCTCGTCGGCGAACGACGAGAGCTGGTCGACCATGGTGTTCAGGGTTTCCTTGAGCTCGAGGATCTCACCCTGCGCGGTGACGGTGATCTTCTGCGAGAGGTCACCGCGGGCCACCGCCGTCGCGACCAGGGCGATGTTGCGGACCTGGCTGGTCAGGTTGCCGGCCATCGAGTTCACCGACTCGGTGAGATCCCGCCAGACCCCGGAGACCCCCCGAACGTGCGCCTGACCACCCAGGTTGCCCTCGGTACCGACCTCCCAGGCCACCCGGGTCACCTCGTCGGCGAACGACGAGAGCTGGTCGACCATCGTGTTCAGGGTGTGCGCGAGACCCGCCACCTCGCCGCGGGCGTCGACGGTGATCTGGCGGGTCAGGTCACCGCGGGCCACCGCGGCGGCGACCTCGGCGATGCTGCGCACCTGGGTGGTGAGGTTGCCGGCCATGACGTTCACCGAGTCGGTGAGATCACGCCACACCCCGGAGACACCCTTGACCTGGGCCTGGCCGCCGAGCTTGCCCTCGGTGCCGACCTCCTTCGCCATTCGGGTGACCTCGTCGGCGAACGCGGAGAGCTGGTCCACCATCGTGTTGACGGTCGACTTCAGCTCGTGGATCTCACCGCGCGCGTCGACCGTGATCTTCTGCGACAGGTCACCCTGCGCCACCGCCGCGGTCACCTGGGCGATGTTGCGGACCTGGCTGGTCAGGTTGCCGGCCATCGAGTTCACTGACTCGGTCAGGTCCCGCCAGACCCCGGAGACCCCCATGACCTTGGCCTGGCCACCGAGGTTGCCCTCGGTACCGACCTCCTTCGCCACCCGGGTCACCTCGTCGGCGAACGACGAGAGCTGGTCCACCATCGTGTTGACGGTTGTGCCGATCCGGAGGAACTCGCCACGCACCGGCTGCCCGGCGATCTCCAGCGCCATCTGCTGGGAGAGGTCACCCTCCGCCACCGCGGCGATGACCCTGGCGACCTCGTGGGTGGGCCGGGCCAGGTCGTCGATGAGCGAGTTCACCGAGAGCGTGAGCTCGTCCCAGCCGCCACTGCCACCAAGGTCGTCCATTCGCAGGGTGAGACGACCGTCACGTCGAATTACCTTGCTCACCCTGGAAACCTCGCGGGCGTGCCGCTCCTGCATCCCGGCGAGCTCGTTGAACCGGCGGGCGACGTCCCCGCCGACGCCGTCACCGATCGGCAGCCGGACGCCGAACTCGCCGTCGACGAGCCGGTCGAGCCCGGTGAGCAGGCTGGAGAGCAGGGCGTCCGTGCCACCGCCGGGCCCCGTGGCGGCGCCCGTGCCCGTGCTGTTCACCGCGGCGTTCACCGGCAGGGTGGCCGTGGCACCCGCGGGCGGGCCACCGGAATCCCCGGCACTCGCGGGGAACTGCTGGCGGTCGGGGCTCGCGTCGGCGCTCATCAGTCTCCTACCTTGCCTGTGACGGTGGAATTATCGGGGCTGCGAACCGCTTCAAAACGACTCCGGCACCGACGTCGGTGGGTTCGGTGACCACCCCGTGGGGTGCGCGACCAGGCCCGGGCCGCTGCCGGCGGAGGGCGGGCAGCTGTCGGGTCGGCGGCTGTCGGGTCGGTGTCCATGCGGCTCGCATCCGTTCGGCTGGCTCCTGGGGATCGGACGGGACTGGCCTGTGCGGGTTCGGTCGCTGGTGGTCGGGCTGCTGGTCGTCGGGTCGCTGGTGGTCCGGCTTGTGGGGCGCCGGCCCACGGGGGGCCGTCGGCAGTGTGGTCCAGATCCGGCGGCGGACGGGCGTGGGGCGGTCAGTGGTGCGGAATGCATCCGTGGAGGGGAGGTGTGATGGTGTCGTGCGGTCGATCCGGACTGTGGTTCTGCCGTGGACTTTTGTCCCCAGCTGAGCAACTTCACGCTGCACAACTTCATGACAAGAGCGCTCGGACCGAACGCACCAGCCGCCAGTATCCGCCTTACCGAGGACAACGCAGGAGAGACTGAGCCACATGAACGCCGACCCCGCGGCACAGGCCGGAGACCGGCGCACTCCACCGCGTTCGGTCGCCCTCCCGCCGACCGCCGACTCACCCCGGTCGGCGCGGCGGTTCGTGCAGGAGACGCTGCGCGGCAGGCTGGACGAGGACACGCTGGATTCGGCGCTGCTGCTGGTCACCGAGCTGGTCACCAACGTGGTCGTGCACGCCGGCACGGTCGCGACGGTCGACGTCGCCGAGGAGCACGGCAGCGTGCGGGTGGCCGTGGGCGACCGCCATCCCGTGCGCATCGGCGTCGGCCGGCGCGAGACGGCCGTGCGCCGGCCGCAGCCCACCGACCCCGACGAGGACATCGAGAGCCTGGAGAGCCTGGAAGGACTTGAAGGGTTCGAGACGATCGGCGGCGGCACGGCCGGCATCGACGGCCTGCGTGAGGACGGACGCGGGCTGGCCCTCGTAGACGCGCTCGCCAGCTCCTGGGGAACGGAGCACGTGGCCGGGGGGAAGACGGTCTGGTTCCGGCTGGAATCCCGGCGGCGGGAGGACCCGCGGCGGTCGGCCTCGCTGGACGACGTCCATTCCGCGCCGAGCATCACCCACGATCCGGTACCCCCACAGCCCACACCTTCGGGCCCTCCTCCGGGCCCGCTCGGCGCGTCGCCTGTCGACGATCTCCTGATGACCACCGCCGGCGCGGGCGCCGGTACCACCACGGTGACGGCCCGGGCGCCAACGGCGATGTCGACCCGGATGCCCCGGCTGCTGGCCCGCGACACCGCGCGGGCGCTGACCGCCGAGGGCGAGGTCTCCGAACTGCTCGCCCAGCTGCTGGACGCCGTCCCGGCCGTCGGTGGCCGGGTACAGCGCCCCTCGCAGGACGGTGTGCGCACCGAGACGGTGGCCACGCTCGGGCGTACCGGGCCGAGCGCCGACGCCCGGGTGTTCGCCCTGGACCCGACGCAGGACAGCCTCGGCGAGCTCCTGCTGTGGCCGTACCGCGCCGCGGACGACCGCCCGGCCGGCGTGCCCGGCGATCCCGGCGAGCCCGGCGCGGGCCATGAGCCTGGCAACGGCGCCCACCACGCCGCCGTCCACCACGCCGAATTCGACCGCGACCCGTTCGACATCGAGCGGATCCAGCTCGTCTCGCGGTGGATGGCGCTGGCGCTCGGCGGCGGCGACATGCGGCGCGCGGAGGAGCGCCGCATCGGGATGCTGTCCTTCCTCGCCGAGGCGTCCGACCTGCTCGCGGGCAGCCTGGATCTCACCCACTCGCTGACGCTGCTCGCCCGGCTGCCGGTCCCCCGCCTCGCGCAGTGGTGCGCGGTGTACCTCAACCGGGACGACGCCGGCCCGAAGCTCCAGGCGGTCGGGCATGCCGAGGAGTCGGAGACCGCGGCGCTGAACGAGGCCGCCGTCGACCCGGACGGCGCGCTCATGGCCGCCGTACGCGCCGCCCGTGGGGACCAGGTGCAGACCGTCACGGCGTTCGGCGGGCCGGCACTCGTCGTCGTCCTGCAGGCGCGCCGGAGGGTGCTCGGCGTGCTCGCGCTCGGCCGCTCGGCCGGGCACACCTTCCTCGCGGACGAGATCGACCTGCTCGCGGACCTGGCCCGGCGCGCCTCGTTCGCCGTGGACAACGCCCGGCTCTACAGCCGCCAGGTGGAGCTCGCCGGCACCCTGCAGGCCGGCCTGCGCCCGCCGGCGCTGCCCCGCATCCCCGGGATGGATCTCGGCTCCGCCTACGGCGCCGCGCAGTCCGCCGGCCTGGACGTCGGCGGGGACTTCTTCGACCTGATCTCCGGCCCGACCGGCTGGACGGTGGCCATCGGCGACGTCTGCGGCAAGGGCGCGGAGGCCGCCACCGTCACCGGTGTGGCCCGTGCCGTGCTCCGCCTGCTCACCGGGCGGGGCGCGGACCTCGAGGAGCTGCTGGTCGAGCTGAACCGGGCACTGCGGGACACCGCCACCTCGCACCCGAACGGGCAGGGCCGGTTCTGCACGCTGGCCGCCGCGTCGCTGCTGCCGTCCGAGACCGACGGCGCCCGGCTGCGCCTGCACCTCGCCGGCCACCCGCAGCCGGTCGTCCTGCACAAGGACGGCACGGCCTCGCTCGTCGGCCGGACAGGCACGCTGCTGGGCGTGCTCGACGACGACGAGACGTCCTTCCCCGGCCTGGACCTGCACCTGCACGCCGGGGAGTCCCTGGTGCTGTACACCGACGGGGTGGTGGAGGCGCGCCGCGGGCGTGAGCTGTTCGGCGACCAACGGCTGGTCGACGCGGTCGCCGGCTGTGCGGGCCTGTCCGCGCAGGGGGTGGCCGACCGGGTGCTCACAGCCGCCGAGCGCTTCGCCGGCGGCAACCTGCGCGACGACGTCGCGATCCTGGTCACCCGGGTCGCGGACTGACCCCGGTCCCGGCCGGCCCTCGCCGGCCGCTCGCGGGCCGGCCGCTCGCCGGCCCGTCGCGGACCGGTCGCTCACCGCCCGGCGACGCCCCGGAGTGAAGGCGGTTCGCCGGTGTGGTGAACTGGTTGGAGCACCGATGACACAACACCCGCCAATGGCCCCAACGCCATTGCCGGACGTTCGTCACACAACACCGCGTAGGAGATTGCTCAGGCGATCCGATGGGTAGGCGGTCCGGGATGTCCCCGTTCAGACATGGTGATCGATGAGTCCTACGTCGGTTCCGGTGAACGTGGTGCGGCAGGCGAGCTCGTGTCGCCCACCGGCCACGCACATCCTCGCCGAGCTGCCCTACCTGCCGTCCGCCGTCCCGCAGGCGCGGCGGGTCCTCCGTGAGTGCCTGGTTCTGACCGGCCTGCCCGACGACACGCGGTGCACCGCCGAGCTGCTGGTCAGCGAGCTCGTCACCAACGCGGTCAAGTACGGGCGGCCACCGGTGTGGCTGCTGGTCGAGCTGCGGCCGGGCCTCGTCCACGCCTCGGTCTCGGACACGTCGACCACCCTGCCGCAGCGCCGCGAGGCCGACCCGGACGCCGAGGGCGGCCGCGGCCTGCTCGTCCTGGACGCCCTGGCCGGCAGCTGGGGCGCGGTGTCGGTGGAGTCCGGCAAGTACCTCTGGTTCGACCTCCCGGTCATCCGGATGCCCTAGGTACCGCGCCGACCGGGAACCCCGGAGTTGAGTCCCGTACCCGGCTGGTCCACGACGACGCGGTGGGCGCGCGGGTGGCCGAGGAACTCGTGCATCGCGAACTCGTAGCCGTAGGCGCCGGCCATCGGGAAGACGACGACATCCCCGGCGCGCAGCCGGTCGACGGTCACGTCGCGGGCGAGGGTGTCCTCGGGGGTGCACAGCTCCCCCACCACGGTCACCGGGCCCGCAGCCACCTCCGGCCGGGGCCAGCCGGGCAGCCAGTCGTCCCGCGGGACGACGGCGAAGTTGTGGACGATCTCCCAGGACGTCGGCAGCTGGAAGTGGTGGATGCCGCCGCGCAGGACCGCGAAGGCGCCGCCGTGGACCAGCTTGACGTCGGTCACCTCGGCCGCGTACCAGCCGCAGTCGGCCACCAGGGCCCGGCCGGGCTCGAAGACCACCCGGACCCCGGTCGGGGGACGCAACTGGTCCAGGCCGGCGCCGAAGACGTCCAGGTCGAAGGGCCGCTCGCCGAGCCGGTCGGGCTCGAAGGGCACCCCGAGGCCGCCACCGACATCCACCACCCGCAGGTCGACATCGCCCAGGCGGGCCTGACGGACGGCGAAGTCCAGGCACCACCGCACATAGTCCAGGTGGGCGGTGGCATCGAGGTTCCCCGACACCGCGTGGACGTGGAAGCCGACCAGGTCGATCCACTGCAGCGAGCGGGCCAGCTCGACCGCCGCGGGCACGTCCCGCTCCTGGATTCCGAAAGCGGTCGGGCGCCCGCCCATCCGCAGCGAGCCGGAGAGGCCGACGCGGGCCGGGTTCACCCGCAGCGCGACGGCGGCCCGCCGCCCCGTCTCCGCCGCCACGGCGTCGATCCGCCGCAGCTCCAGCGGGCTCTCGGCGTTGACGACGTCGACCGCCGGCACCGCGCCCCCCGCCGGCACCGCGCCAAGGAGCGCACGCAGCAGGCTCACCGACTTGCCCGGCCCGGACGCCACCAGCCGCGCCCCGCCGGACGGGTGTTGCCCGGCCGCCCGCACCGCGCCCCGCTGCCGGGCACGCTCCACGGCCGCGGCGGCCAGGGCGAGCTCGTGCGCCGACGAGACCTCGAACCCATCGATGCCGGCACCGGCACGAGCGCCGCTCCCGGCACCCGCGGCGGTCCCGGCGTCGGTGTTCGCGGTTCCGGCGAGCAGGGCGTCGAGGATCGGGGGGAAGGCGTTCGCCTTGACCGCGAAGAGCAGCTCCGCCCAGTCGGGCAGGTGTCGGCGCAGCTCGGCGGCCCGTGCCGCGGCCACCGCCGGCGAGTAGAGGTAGCCGCCGATCTCTCCGCGCCGCGCGGGCCACTCCCGCAGGCACGCGAGCACCGCCGCCGGCAGCCGATCGGGGCCGAGCGCGCGCAGCGGCGCGGCGGAGATGGGGAGATCCAGCACGGCGCACCCTTCCGGCGCCCGTGCGCCCGTGACCAGGACCGCACCCGCTCGGCCCGGTTCCCGCGCGACGTCCGACGTCCCGACATGTGACGATGACGGGGTTGATGCGCAACGCGCAAGCCCGGCGACGTTACGAGCAGCTGCCACGGGCCGCCGAGGGTGACGTACGACCAACCGGAGGTCACCGGAAACGACCGTTTCCAGCCCTGGGCGATCGTAACCTTACGAAGGGCAACATTTTCGTACGGGTAACCGCGACCACGAGGGCAGCCGCGAGAGGAAGACCTCTGCTCGTTCACAGGCCGGGGATCAGGAATGAATTAAGTTAGCCTTCCTTGACCCGGCCCGTTCGAAGGGGAATCGCCCGTGACGACGATCTCGCCAGCCGATGTCGGCGTCGGCCCCGACGGCGCGGATCCCGCCGTGGCGCCGGCGATCCTGGCCCGGCAGGAGGCCCGCGAATCGGCCGCCCGCACCTACGCCCGCTCCCTGCCGATCGTGCCGGTCGAGGCGGCGGGCTGTTGGATCGTGGGTGCCGACGGACGACGCTACCTGGACTTCCTCGCCGGTGCCGGCACCCTGGCCGTCGGCCACAACCACCCGGTGGTCGTCGAGGAGATCGAGCGGGTCCTGCGCTCGGGTGCCCCGCTGCACGCCCTCGACATCGCCACCCCGGAGAAGGACGCGTTCGCCGAGGAGCTGGTGGGCGACCTGCCGCCCGGGCTGCGGGAGGACCCGAAACTGCTGTTCTGCGGGCCGACCGGCGCGGACGCCGTCGAGGCGGCGCTGAAGCTGGCGCAGACGGTCACCGGGCACCACAACGTGCTCGCCTTCACCGGCGCCTACCACGGGATGACGTCCGGAGCCCTCGCCGTGACCGGCAAGGTCGCCGCGAAGGAGCCGCTGCCGGTCGCCGGGGCGGTCGTCCGGCTGCCGTTTCCCTACCCCTACCGCTGCCCGTTCGGGGTCGGCGGCGCGGCGAGCGCGGAGATCTCGGCCAGCTACGTCGAGCGGCTGCTCGACGACTCGTGCGGCGGGATCACCAGCCCGGCGGCGATGATCCTCGAGCCGGTGCAGGGCGAGGGCGGCGTGATCCCGGCGCCGGACACCTGGCTGCGCGCGATGCGCGAGCTCACCACTCGCCGCGGCATCCCGCTCATCCTGGACGAGGTGCAGACCGGGGTCGGGCGCACCGGCACGTTCTGGGCCTGTGAGCGCGCCGGGGTGGTGCCCGACATGCTCGTCATGTCCAAGGCGATCGGTGGCGGCCTGCCGCTGGCGGTCGTCGCCTACCGCGCCGAGCTGGACACCTGGGCTCCGGGCGCGCACGCCGGCACGTTCCGCGGCAACCAGCTCGCCATGGCCGCCGGGCGCGCCACACTCGAGCTCGTGCGGACGCAGGCCCTGGCCGAGCGCGCGGCCGCGGCCGGCGAGCGGCTGCTGACCGGCCTGGAGAGCATCGCCCGGGGCAAGCCGTTCATCGGCGACGTGCGCGGACGGGGCCTGATGCTCGGGCTGGAGGTCGTCTCGGCCGAGGCGGCGCCGGACGAGATCGGCGCGCGCCCGGCGGACCCCCGCCTCGCCGCGGCGATCCGGTCCGAGTGCCTCGCCCGTGGTCTGATCATCGAGCTCGGCGGCCGGGACGACGCCGTCCTGCGGCTGCTGCCGCCGCTGACCGTCACCGACGAGGAGGCCGACCTCGCGTTGGAGATCCTCGCGGAGTCCGTTTCCGCGGCGACTGTCACCGCAGCGACTGCAACCGCGGCGACCGAGCAGGCGGGATGACCAGGCCGGGTCACCGCCCGGCCGACGAGTTGCGGGACCTGCTCGGCGTCGCCCTGGGCGCGCTCGACGCGGGCCGCCGCGACCGGGTCGGCCCGCTGCCGGCCGGCGGGCCGGTGGCCGTCCGGCGGGTGGCGCTGGCCGCGCTCGGCGGGGGGCGGCTGCTCACCGCGGCGGGCAGCGGCGAGGCCGCGGCTCTCGACGCCCTCACCCGCATGCTCTCGGCGGGCTCAGCCGACCCCGCCGACCCGTTCTGCGCGGCGCACCTGCACTGCCCGCCGCTGCCCGTCGCCGTAGCCGCCGATCTCGCGGTCAGCGCGCTCAACCCGTCGCTGGACTCCTGGGACCAGGCCCCGGCCGCGACGACGGTCGAGACGGAGGTCGTCGCCGCGCTGGCCGAGCTGGCCGGCCTGGACCCGGCGCGCGCGGTGGGCACGGTGACCACCGGCGGCACCGAGTCCAACCTGATGGGGCTGCTGATCGGCGCCCAGGGTCCCGGTGGCGGTGGTGGTAGCGGCGGCGGGCCGCGGGTCGCCGTCCTCTGCTCGGCGGCCGGCCACCATTCGGTGCACCGCGGCGCCGAGCTGCTGGGGCTCGGCGAGGTGGTCACCGTCCCGGTCGACGGCGCGCACCGGATGGACGTCGGCGCGCTGCGGGCGGCGCTGGCCGGCCACGGCGGGCCCGCCCTCGTCGTCGCGACGGCGGGCACGACGGACGCGGGCGCCATCGACCCGCTGGGCGAGATCGCCGCGGCGGTGCGTGCGCACCCTGCACCCGGCTGGCTGCACGTGGACGCGGCCCACGGCGGCGGCGCCCTGTTCTCCCACCGGCTGTCCGGGCTGCTCGCCGGACTGGCCGAGGCCGACTCCATCGCCCTCGACCTGCACAAGCTGGGATGGCAACCGACCCCCGCGGGGATCTTCCTCACCCCGTCCGGCCGCGGGTGGGAGCGGCTGGAGACCGAGGCCGCCTACCTCAACCCCGCCGACGAGACCGCCGCCGGCTACCCGAGCCTGCTGGGCCGGTCGCTTCGCACCACCCGCCGGCCGGACGCGTTCAAGATCGCCGTGACCCTGCGCGCGCTGGGCCGGGACAGGCTCGGCGCCCTGGTGGACGCCTGCCACCGCCTCGCCCGGCACGCCGCGGCCGTCATCGAGGCGGACCAGCGGCTCGCGCTCTCGGCACCGGTGACCCTCAGCACCGTGCTCTTCCGCTACGTCCACGACGTCCACGACGTCCACGACGTCCACGACCGGGAGACGGGAAGCCAGGAGGCGCTGGACCGGCTGAACGCGGCGATCCGGCTCCGGCTGCTCGCCGAGGGCGCGGCGGTCGTCGGGCGGACCACGGCCGGGGTGGACGGCGCCGTCCACCTCAAGCTGACGCTGCTGAACCCGGCCGCGACGCCGGCCGACGTCACCGCCCTGCTCGCCCTCGTCGCCGCGACCGGCGACCGGCTGGCCGCCGAGCCGGCGGCGTGACCGGCCCGAGCGGTCCCGCCGAGACGTCCGAGACGTCCGAGACGTCCGCGACGTCCGCGACGTCCGCGACGGCTCCGGCAGGCATGAGGACTCCGGCAGGCACGTGGGCTCCGGCGGACGCTGCGGACGAGGTCGTGACCGAGGTGCTGCTGCGCTGCTGGACCCGGGAGTTCGGGCCGCCGCCGGTCCCCGGTGGTGGGGAGCTGCGGCTGGCGCTGCCGTCCACCGGGCTCACTGTCGACGTCGCGCTGACCTACCGCTCCGCCACCGGCTGGCACCGTTTCGGCCGGCCGCGGCTGGGCGGCGCCCCGCTCGACGCCAGCCTGCTCGCCGCGCTCCTGATCCGCGAGGCCGCAGCCGCGACCGGAGCTGGAGCCGGGGGCGGGTCGCCGGCCGCGGCCACGCGGACGGCGCTGGCGCGCGTCCTCGACTCGGCCGAGTGGATCGCGCGCATCATCGCGTTCCCCCGCCGCGCGCCCGCCGAGCCCTTCCTCGCCGCGGAACGCGCCCTCGTCACCGGGCACCCGTTCCACCCCGCCGCCAAGAACCGGGGGGAGGCGCCCGAGGCCGAGTGCGCCCGGTACTCACCCGAGCTGGACGGCTCCTTCCCGCTGCACTGGTTCGCCGCGCATCCCGACATCGTCCGGCACGGCGGCCCGGACCCGTCCGCGCTGCTCGCGTCGCTGCGCGGCGGCGGCGGCAGCCCGGCGCTACCGCCGGGGTACCGGGCGCTGCCGGCCCATCCCTGGCAGGCGCGGGCCGTCCCCGCCCGCCCGGAGGTCGCCAGCCTGCTCGCGGACGGCCGGCTGGTGGACCTCGGCCCGACCGGCCCGCCCTGGTTCCCGACGGCGTCCCTGCGCACCGTCTGGCGGCCGGACGCGCCGGTCATGCTCAAGCTCTCGCTGGGCATGCGGATCACCAACTCGCGGCGCGAGCTGCACCGCGACGAGCTCGATCTGGGCGCCGAGATGGCCAGGTACGCCCGGCTGGCCCTCGACGGGTGGCTGCGGGCCCGCCACCCGGCCTTCCGGCTCGTCCCGGAGCCGTCCTGGGCCGGGGTGCGGGCCGAGGGCCTGGAGTGCACTCTGCGGACGAACCCGTTCAGCGCGGGTGACCGCGTCGCGTGCGCCGCGGCGCTGGTGGCCGACCGGCCGGATCTGGAGCCGGGAGCTCCCGGGCGCTCTCGGCGGTCGATGCTCGCCGGGCTGATCAGCCGTCTGGCCGGATCAGCGCCCACCGGGCCGGTGGCCCGCGAGTGGTTCGCCCGCTACCTGCGGGTGCTCGTCATCCCGGTGCTCGACCTCTACCTGCGCCGCGGCGTCGGCCTGGAGGCCCACCTGCAGAACACCCTCGTCTCGCTGGACGAGCGGGGCTGGCCGATCGCCGGGTGGTACCGCGACAGCCAGGGCTACTACCTGGCCGCCTCGCACGCCGACGCCGCGCGGCGCGAGGTCCCCGGCCTCGGCGACGGCCTGCCCGCGGTGTTCGACGACGAGTTGGTCGAGCAGCGGGTCGTCTACTACGCCGTCGTGAACAACGCCCTCGCTGTCATCGGGGCGCTGGGCGCGGCGGGGATCGCCGACGAGCCCGACCTGCTGCGCGGCCTGCGGGACGCGCTCCTCGCGCTGCGCTCGGAGCTGCCCCGTCACGGCCTGCTTGACCAGCTGCTGGACGCGCCCACCCTGCCCTGCAAGGCCAACCTGCGGATGTGCGTGGACGGCCGGGACGAGTTGGTGGGGCCGGTGGCGAGCCAGTCCGTCTACGTGGAGATTCCCAATCCGCTCGTGGAGGTCCGCCCGTGATGTCACCCTCCCCCGCCGCCGGGCCTGAGGCGTCCGCCGGCGCGCCCTACGACCTGCTCGGCGTGGGGCTGGGCCCGTTCAACCTGTCGCTGGCGGCGCTCGCCGACGGCGTGCCGGGGCTGCGAACGGCCTTCTTCGAGCGGCAGGACGCGTTCCGCTGGCATCCCGGGCTGCTGCTGGAGGGCACGTCGCTGCAGGTGCCGTTCCTGGCCGACCTGGTCACGCTGATCGACCCGACCAGCCGCTGGTCGTTCCTGTCCTACCTGCGCGAGCACGACCGGCTGTTCCGGTTCTACCTCTACGAACGCTTCCACCTGCCGCGCCGCGAGTACGACGACTACTGCCGCTGGGTGGCGCACGCCCTGGGGTCGGCGCGGTTCGGCTCCCGGGTCGACGCGGTGCGCTGGCATCCCGACGCCGCCCTGTTCCGGGTGACGGTCAGCCACGCCGGCGAGCCGGCCCCGGTGACCGTGACAGCGCGCAACCTGGTGCTCGGCGTGGGCACCGAGCCGGCCGTCCCGGAGGCCTTCGCCACCGTGGCCGACCCCCGGGTGTTCCACTCGGCCGACTACCTGGGACGTCGCGACCAGCTCGACGGCGCCCGGCACGTCACCGTCGTCGGCTCCGGGCAGTCCGGCGCCGAGGTGTTCCTCGACCTGCTCCGCTCGCAGCCCGGGACGGGGCACTCGCTGGCCTGGATCACCCGGACCAGGGCCTTCGCCCCCATGGAGTACTCCAAGCTGGGCCTGGAACAGTTCACTCCTGACCACGTCCGCTACTTTCACGGACTCGACCAGGAGACGAAGGACGCCGTCGTCCCCGGCCAGTGGCAGCTGTACAAGGGCGTCGACGCGCAGACCATCGCCGAGATCTACGACCTGCTCTACGAACGCAGCATCGGCGGCGCCGACGCGGACGCCCTGCTGCTGCCGAACGTGTCGGTGAAAGGGGTGACCCACGGCGGCGGAGAGCTCAGCTACCGCCTGCGCTGCCGGCACCGGGACCAGCACCGGGAGTTCGTCGTCGACACCGACGCGGTCGTGCTGGCCACCGGCTACGCGGCCCGCCGGCCGGCGCTGCTCGACCCGGTGGCCGGGCTGCTCGACCTCGACGCCGGCGGCCGGTTCAAGGTCGACGAGCGGTACCGGGTCGCGACCGAGCCGGAGGTGAGCGGGCGGATCTACGTCCAGAACGCCGAGCTGCACACGCACGGTGTGGGCGCGCCCGACCTCGGGCTGGGGGCCTGGCGGGCGGCGGTCATCCTCGACGATCTCACCGGTGGCCGGGCGCACCGCCTGCCCCGCCCGGCCGCGTTCACCACCTTCGGCGCCCCGGCCCGGCCCCAGTCGCCCGGCGGGCCCGCCGCGGGCACCGCCCCGGCCCGGCCCGTCGAGGTCGGCGGAGCGGGCCGTTGACCACCGGGCTTCCCACAGCCGCCGCGGGGCGGTGGCGCGCTGCCGGGCTGGCGCTGCTCACCCGACTGATCGCGGAGCTCGCCTACGAGGAGCTGCTCGTCCCGCGGGCCGAGCCGGCGTCCCCGCCGCGCACCCCGCCGCCGGTCGGGCGCGGCGCGCCGGCGCCGTACCGGATCGAGTGCGGCCCCGTCACGTACACGTTCACCGCCCGGCGCGGCACGTTCGGCACCTGGTGGCCCGACCCGGCGACGCTGCGCCGCGACGGCGAGCCGGCCTGGGACCCGGCCCGGTTCCTGCTCGACACCCGGCAGGACCTGGGCTGGTCCGGGGACGTCCTGACCGATGTCGTGCGCGAGGTGACGGCCACCCAGCGCGCCGACGCCGAGATCCTGCGGACGGCCCTGCCGGCCCGCGCGCTCGCCGACCTCTCCCACCTTGAGCTGGAGGGGCACCAGACCGGTCATCCCTGCATGATCGCGAACAAGGGGCGGCTCGGGTTCGACGCGGCCGACGCGGCGCGGTACGCCCCGGAGTCGCGCCGCCCGTTCCGGCTGCGCTGGGTGGCCGCCCACGCCGAGCTGGCGCGGCTCGTCACCGGCCCCGGGCTGGGCGCCACCGGGCTGCGTGAGGCCGAGCTCTCCGCCGCCACCAGAGCCGAGTTCGGCGCGGTCCTGCGCGCCGCGCTCGAGCCCACCGCCGGGGCGGACGCCGCCGCGTTGGCCGAGCGGTACGTGTGGCTACCGGTGCACCCGTGGCAGTGGGAGAACGTGGTCGCGCCGATGTTCGCCGGCCCGCTCGCCACCGGGCAGCTGGTCGACCTCGGCGAGGCGCCCGACCGCTACCTGCCGTTGCAGTCCGTGCGCACGGTGGCGAACATCGACACCCCGGGCCGGCGCGACGTCAAGCTCGCGCTGATGATCCGGAACACGCTGGTGTGGCGCGGGATGTCCGCCGCGGACGCCACCGCCGGACCGGCCGTCTCGGCGTGGCTGGTGTCACTCGCCCACGGTGATCCGGTGCTGCGGGCCACCGGCGTCGTCGTGCTGCCCGAGATCGCCGGAGCCACCGTCGCGCATCCCGCCTTCGACGCGGTGCCGGACGCCCCCTACCGGCTGCACGAGCTGCTCGGGGTGCTCTGGCGGGAGCCGGTCGCGTCCTTCCTGGCCCCCGACGAGCGGGCCCGGACGATGGCCTGCCTGCTCACCGTCGGCGCGGACGGCGAGTCGCTGGCCGCCGAGCTCGTCCGCCGCTCCGGGCTCGAGCCGGCGCGGTGGCTCGCCGCGCTGCTGGACGCGCTGCTCCCGCCGCTGCTGCACTACCTGTACGTGTACGGGGTGGCGTTCACCCCGCACGGCGAGAACGTGATCTGCGTGTTCGACGCCGGTGGGATCCCGCGGCGGATCGCGGTGAAGGACTTCGGCGCGGACATCGACCTCGTCGAGGGAGAGTTCCCCGAGCGGGCGGCGACGGACGGCGGCGCCGGCGCGCTGTGCCGCCACTGGCCGGGCCGGATGCTCGCCCACTCGGTGCTCTCGGCGGTGTTCGCCGGCCACTTCCGCTACTTCTCGGTGATCGCCGCCGACCATCTCGGCGTACCCGAGGAGGAGTTCTGGTCGCTCGTCCGCGGCGCCGTGGAGGACTACCAGGAGGCCCACCCGGAGTACGCCGAGCGGTTCGCCGCGGTCGACCTGCTGGCCCCGTCCTTCGAGCGGGTCTGCCTCAACCGGGAGCAGTTCGCCGGGGCGGGTTTCCACGACCGCTCCGGGCGGGACGCCCAGTTCGACGTCCTGCACGGCACGGTGGCGAACCCGCTGGTGCTCGCCCCACCGCGGCGGAGCCACGGGTGACCCCCGAACCGGACCACACCCGGGCCGGCGGCACGCGGGCGGACCACACGGCGGCGGACCACACGGCGGAGCACCCGGGCCTGGCGACGCTGCTCGGTGACGTGGACGAGGTGATCGTCGCCGTGCCCGACCTGCAGGGCCGGCTGGTGGGGAC
The DNA here is from genome assembly GCF_949319125.1 of Frankia sp. Hr75.2. Classification (NCBI taxonomy): domain Bacteria; kingdom Bacillati; phylum Actinomycetota; class Actinomycetes; order Frankiales; family Frankiaceae; genus Frankia; species Frankia sp. Hr75.2. The sequence continues at coordinate 22,731 of NZ_CASGGV010000144.1, forward strand.
CGGGCTGTCACCGGAGTACTTCCGCGAGGAGGTGCTGGGCGGCGACGGCCTGGGGGCGTGCGCGTACCTGCACGCCGTCGACGTGGAGATGGAGACCGGCCCCGGCTACGCCTACGACCCGTGGGAGGGCGGCTTCGGGGATCTGCGGCTCGTCCCGGACCTGTCGACGCTGGGGCACGCGCCGTGGCACCCGGAGTCCGCGATCGTGATCGCGGACGCGGTCTGGCCCGACGGGACGCCGGTGGACGTGGCGCCGCGGACCGTCCTGCGCCGGCAGCTGGACCGGCTGGCGGCGCTGGGGCTGCGCGCGCTGGCCGGCACCGAGCTGGAGTTCCTCGTGTTCGAGGAGGCCTACCGCAAGGCCGCCCGGCGCGACTACGCCCGGCTCACCCCGGCCAGCTCCTACAACGTCGACTACGCGCTCGCCGGCACCGAACGGATGGACGATCTCGTCCGGTCGATCCGCCGGGCGATGGCCGCGGCGGGCGCACCGGTCGAGTCGGCGCGGGCCGAGGTCCACCCGGGCCAGTACGAGATCGTCTTCCGGTACGACGAGGCGCTGCGCACCTGCGACCGGCACGCGCTCTACAAGACGACCGCGAAGAAGATCGCGGGCGCGGCCGGGCGTGCCCTGACCTTCATGGCCAAGTACGACCAGGGTGAGGGCAACTCCTGCCACGTCCACCTCTCACTGCGCGCCGCCGACGACGGCTTCGTCCTCGCCGCCGGCGCGCCCGCTGACGGCGCCGGCCCGGACGCCGGGATGTCGGAGCTGATGCGGTGGTTCGTGGCCGGGCAGCTCGCCTGCATGGCCGAGCTCACCCTGCTCTACGCGCCCACCGTGAACTCCTACAAGCGGCTGGCGCCAGGCGGCTTCGCGCCGACCGGGATCTCCTGGGGCCTGGACAACCGCACCTGCGCGATCCGGGTCGTCGGGCGCGGCCGGTCGCTGCGCATCGAGCACCGGGTGCCCGGCGGCGACGCCAACCCCTACCTGGCGATCGCGGGCATGCTCGCCGCCGGGCTGCACGGCATCGAGAACCGGCTGCCGCTGCCGCCGCCGCGTGCCGGGAACGTCTTCGCCGCGCCGGACGTGCCGCGGCTGCCCGCCTCGCTACGCGACGCGGCCCGGGCGTGGCGGGAGAGCGCCACGGCCCGGACCGCGTTCGGCGAGCGGGTCGTCGACCATCTGGCGCACGCCGCCGACGTCGAGCTGGCCGGCTACGAGCGGACGGTCACCGACTGGGAGCGCCGGCGGGGCTTCGAACGCTACTGACTCCCTCGGTGGTGGGCCCCGCGCCGGGGCCCTCGCCGGAGCCCTCACTGAGGCCGATCCGGGCGTGCAGCGCCCGCAGCGGCTTCGGCGCCCACCAGTTGGCCTGCCCGGCCACCCGCATGAACGCCGGCACCAGCACCCCGCGGATCAGCGAGGCGTCCAGCAGGATCGCCAGCGCCGTGCCCAGGCCGAACATCTGCATGAACCGCACCGAGGACGTCCCGAAGGCGAGGAAGGTGACCGCGAGCAGCGCCGCGGCGGTCGTCACGAGGCGACCGGTGCGGGCGAGGCCGGTGGCGACCGCCTCGGTGTTCGACGCGCCCGCGTCGTGCTCCTCCTTGATCCGGGAGAGCAGGAAGACCTCGTAGTCCATGCTCAGGCCGAACGCGATGCAGAACAGCAGCACCGGCATGGACGTGTCCAGCGGGCCCGGGGTGAAGCCGAGCGCCCCGGAGAGATGACCGTCCTGGAAGATCCAGACAGCCACACCGAAGACGGCGGTCAGCGTCAGCCCGTTCATCACGATCGCCTTCAGCGGCAGCAGCACGCTGCCGGTGAACAGGAACAGCAGGACGAACGTGGCCAGCGCGATCAGGCCGATGGCCAGCGGGAGCCGGTCGCCGATGGTCGCCTTGCCGTCGACGAGCACCGCCGGCGGACCGCCGACCAGCGCCTGGGTGCCCGCCGGGGTGGCGGTGTGCCGGATCACGCCGACCAGCGCCTGGGCCTCGTCGGAGTGCGGCTCCACCGAGGACACCACCCGCAGGTAGGCGGCGTTCTCGGCCGCGTACCGCTCGGTGGTCGGGCCCGGTGGCACGACGACCCGCCCGTCGAGCACGATGCCCGCGGAGCTGTCGACCCGGGCCACGCCGTCGAGCCCGGACAGCTCCGTGGCGTAGTCGGCGATGCCCGTCGCACCGAGCCGCTCGGTCGGGCCGGTGAGGACGACGACGATCGCCCCGGCGTCGTTGGAGGAGAAGTCGTCGCGCAGGACGTCCCCGACGGCCCGGCTGGAGGCGTCCTCGCGCAGGACCCGGTCGTCCGGGGTGCCGAACTCGACGTGCAGGAACGGCGCGCCGAGCGCGAGGAGCAGGGCGACGACGGGCAGCCCGGTCAGCAGCGGGCGGCGCATGACGGTGGTGGCCACCCGCCGCCAGAACGGCGACTCGACGGCCTCCCGCGGCACCTCCCGCTCCGCCCCGGGCGCTCCCCCGCCCGCCGCGGCGCTCGTGGCGGTCGGGACTCCCGCAACGGCCGAGGACTCGCCCCGGCGGCGGCGCAGCCGCCCGATCAGGCCGCCGACGCGCAGCGCGTTCACCTGCGGGCCGAGCAGCATGAGCACGGCGGGCAGCGCCGTCACGGCGGTGATCACGGCGACCGCGGTGACGGCGATGCCCGCGTACGCCATCGACTTCAGGAAGTACGGCGGGAAGACCAGCATCACCGCGAGCGCGACGATCACCGTCGCGCCGCTGAACAGAATCGTGCGGCCGGCCGTGCGCACCGTGGTCGACACCGCCGTGGCCCGGTCGTGGCCCGCGGCGAGCTCCTCCCGGAACCGGCTGACCATGAGCAGCGCGTAGTCGATACCGAGGCCGAGACCGAGTGCCGTGGTCAGGTTCACGGCGAAGATCGACACGTCGGTCAGGCCGCCGACGACCGACAGGAACGCGAAGCCGCCCAGGATGCCGACCAGCCCGATCCCCAGCGGCAGCAGCGCGGCGAGCAGGCCGCCGAAGGCGATCACCAGCAGCACCATCGTGATCGGTATCGCGATGGACTCGGCCACGGCCAGGTCCGCGCCCACCTGGCCGTTGATGTCCTCTCCGACGGTCGCCGCGCCGCCGGGGCGGACGGTGACCGGGGAGTCGGCGTCGGGCCCGCCGGGCCGGCCGGCCTCGAAGAGGTCCTCGTACTTCGCGACGAGGTCGGACTCGTGGTCGTCGTCCACGCTGGCCAGGACCAGCGCGGCCCGGCCGTCGTCGGAGACCAGCGGCGAGGCCCCGGTCCAGTAGGACGACACGTTGGTCACCCCGGGCTGGGCGGCCAGCTCGGTGGCGAGGCGACGGCCGGCGTCGGCCACCGCGGGGGTGTCGACGGCCGGGGGGTCCGTGCCCGGGGCCCCGGCGCGGGCCGTGACGAGCAGGACGAGGTTCGGCTCCCCACCGAACTTCGTGTCGACGAGGTCGGCGGCCCGGCTGGAGTCGGAGGCGGGGTCGTCGAACCCCGCCGACTCGAGCTTGCCGAACGCGCCCATTCCCAGCACCCCGGCGCCCAGGAGCGCGGCAAGGGTTACCAGAAGCACAAGTCGTGGCCGGCGGGTGACTAGCTTGGCTACTGCCGTGAACACGGAACCCTCCCGAGAGAACCGATCGCTTGAGAGAACAGTGTTCGCAAACACCGGTCGCCGTCAAGACCCCTGTTCTCGAAAGTTGACACCGCTCACCACTGAGCCCAGCATGGCGCTGTGACAAGCACAGCCCCACGACGCGAACGAGTCCGCCAGGCGACGATCGAGGAGATCAAGGCGGCCGCCCACGCCCAGCTCGCCGAGCACGGCACCGCCGCACTCTCGCTGCGAGCCGTCGCCCGCGCGATGGGGATGACCCCGTCGGCGCTCTACCGGTACTTCGACAGCCGCGCCGCGCTGATCTCCGTGCTCGCCCAGGACGCGTACGCCTCGCTCGCCGACGCGCTCGAAGCCGCCTTCGCCACGGCGCCCGCTGACGACCAGGCGGTGCGCTGGCTCCTCGTCGCCCGGGCCCACCGCCAGTGGGCGAAGGACAGCCCCACCGAGTACACGCTGATCTTCGGCCCGCAGCCGACCGACCTCACCGACCACAGCGAGGCGCTCATCAACGAGCTCGAGCGGTCCGTCGCGGTGATGTTCCGGTGCATGGCGGAGGCGATCGCGGCCGGCGACATCGACCCGTCCGTGCTGGAGGTCGAGCTGTCGCCCGGCCTGCGCGAGCAGTTGCTGGCCTGGGACTGCGCCGATCTCTCCCCGGCCGGGACGGCGGCCTGCATGTCGGTGTGGACCCAGTTGCACGGGCTGATCGCGCTGGAGCTGTTCGGGCACATGCCGGAACCGCTGGCTGGCAGCCAGGAGCTCTTCGACCAGCAGATGCTCGGCGCGCTGGACCGGGCCGGCCACCGGGCCCCGATCGACCACCACGCCGTGATCGCCCGCGCGGACGGTGCCACCGGGCCGGCCACCCCGGTGCGGGCCTGACCGCCGGGAGGCGACCAGGCCGGCACCGAGGCCGGCGTACTCAGGCCAGCCCGCTCAGGCCCGCGGGTTCACGCGGGCGCGCTCAGGCTGGAGGGGTCAGGCGGAGGCCCGCATCCGCCTGCTCAGCGTGTCCAGTGCGACACGGCGAGCACTCTTGATCTCGGGCAGCCGGGCCTGGTAGGCCGACGACGTCGCGAGCGGCTGGTAGAAGCCCAGCCGCGGGACGAAGTCGATGTCGTCGTAACCCGGCGGTCGGTGCAGGGCGTACGTACGCCCCGGGAATAGGAGGTCGTAGTTGTCGGCAATCTGCCAGATGGCGACGTGCGGATCGACCCGGCGGCGTTGGAAGTACGCCTCGAGAACGTCGATTGTGAAACTGATCTCATGGAACTGCTTGACCAGGTTGTGGTAGTGCTGACCAACCTGATACTTGATCGGCAGCTCAACCTGGAGACAGTCCGAGTAGTCGAGAAGGTCGAGAGCCAGAACCTTCAGCGAGGTCTCCACCCCGTAGCCGCGGGAGAACGCGAGCGCCGCAAAGACGTCGGCGTCGATGACGAACTCCCCGATCAACGGCTGGATTGCCCGCGTGATGGACGGCACATAGCGCGCGAGTTGTTTCGAGAGCAGCGAGCGCAGCATCTCGGTCGTACGTCCGCCGGGTTGACCGTCCCCGGTGACCCTGCGCGAGCTTCCGTTCACGAAAAGCGGGGCGTTGCCAGCCGTCGCGGCGGCGGCGAGAACACCTACGGTGGCGGGATCGTAGCTTTCGAGGTCCGCGTCATGAAATATGAGGCGATTTCCGAACGCAAGGTAGGCGAGACTACGCATCGCACCCGCCTTGCCTCCGGTCGTGGCCGCCTCCCGCCCCGCGTGGAGCTCCAGGACGGACTGGCCGCGCACGACCCAGCTCGCGCCCGCCTCGGTCGCGATCCGGACGAGATCGTGCTCGTCTCCGTCCGAGGAGGGGTCCACTATGACCCCGATCTCGTCGAGGACACTGCGTTCCTGCATCCAGCGTTGCCGGTTGAGCGCGACGATGGTTCCCAGCGTCCGCGCCGCCTCAGGCCCGCGAGCGGGTATCAGCAGACTGAGCGTGACGCCTTTGTTGAGCTTGTCCACCTCGATCGCGTCGAGGTCGAGGGTGGTGGGTTCGAGCGTTCGCACGGACGCCCCTCTCTCGAGGCCTTTCTTGGTTACGACCAACCCCCCAGGCCGGTCACGCCCGCGCAGACGTGAGCGGCGGAACACATGGTGGTTCCCATACAGCACGAACCACCTGGGCGAAGCTTTCCGGGCAGACGTCCCCGGGTCAACAGGGCGTCCTTCCGGGCCCTGGGTCGTTACGACTTTCCTCGGCCGCCCACCGCGGGATCGACCGGCCCCCAGACCAACCGAACGGCGAGCCCCAAAGTATGGATGTTGCGCGACGAATCGTCACTCCCCCGGACGAGTCCCCTTGGTCATCCTCGTCACGCTCCTGCGGGTTGGCCCGTGTTCCCGCCATCCACGGGGGGTACGGAACGCCGGCCGGGTCCGCCCAGGGCGGATACCGACAGGTCTACCCGGGGGCGGTCCGGACGACGCCTGTGTCCGCCCGGCACCGCGGTGGCATGCTGAGGCGATGGATGTCGCACTGAACCCGATGCGCCCCGTGCTGCGGCTCGGCGGGGCGCCGCTGCCGGTGGTGGGCCGAGCCCGGGTCTACGTGTGCGGCATCACCCCGTACGCCGTCACCCACCTCGGCCACGCGGCCACCTATCTGTGGACGGACCTGGCGATCCGGGTGTGGCGCAACGTCGGGGTCCCGGTCGAGCTGGCCCGCAACATCACTGACGTCGACGACGCGATGTTCGACGAGGCCCGCCGGACCGGCCTGCCCTTCGACCAGATCGCGTCGCTGCAGCGGTTCGCCTTCGACCGCACGATGACCTCACTCGGCATCCGCCCACCCGACCACGAGCCGACCGCGCGCGCGGCCGTGACCCGGGTGATCGAGCTGGCGACGGCGCTGCTGCGCGCCGGCCACGCCTACGAGCGCGGCGGCAGCGTCTACGCCCGGACAGCCGAGGCCGCCGAACGCGCCGGCCTCGACCGGGCGGCCGCGATCGCCCTCGCCGCCGAGTACAACGACGACCCGCACGACCCCGAACGGGACGACCCACTCGACGTCGCCGTCTGGCGCGCCGCCCGGCCGGACGGCGGGTACCCGAGCTGGCCCAGCCCGTGGGGCCCCGGCCGGCCCGGCTGGCACGCCGAGTGCGCGGCGATGGTCCTGTCGACCTTCGGCTCCAGCGTGGACCTGCACGCCGGCGGCGCCGACCTGCGCTACCCCCACCACGCCGTGGAGGCGCTGCTCGCCGAGCGCGCCACCGGCGTGCAACCGTTCGCGCGGGCCTGGCTGCGGCCGGGGACCGTCCGTTCGGGCGGGGTCAAAATGTCCAAGTCGCTGGGCAACCTGACCTTCGTCGACGACCTGCTGACCAGGCACAGCCCGGCCGCGGTGCGGCTGCTCTGCCTGGTGCGCCCCCGGGACGACGACTGGGACTTCGACGAGGCGGCGTTCGACGAGGCCGAGGCCGGCCTGGACCTCCTCTACTCCGCAGCCAGCCGCCCCGGTGCCGTCCGGGACGCCTCCGCCACGGACGAGGTCGACGCCGCACTGCTCGACGATCTCGACACCGTCCGGGCCCGGGCCATCGCTCTGGACTCCGGCGGTGCCGCGGCCCGGCGGTTCATCTCCGTCCTCGGGCTCGCCTGAGGGGAGCCGGGCCTACCAGGCCCGGCCGGAAACGAACTCACAGGAACAAGAATCAGACAAAAGCTCACACCGCCCGTCAAACGAGCGTGTACGAAGAGCTACCATTCGATACGGTTCCGAAACGGGTCACGGATCCGGACCCGCCAAGTCGAACCTCCCTGCCGGCTGACCCGACACGCGGAGCGACGGCGCGGCGCGCGTCCGCATCGCCATCGACGGGAGAAGCCCGCCCCCCGACCCGGGCCGGCACCCCGCGCACCCGCCACGCACGGACCCCGCACCCGCGGGCTCGGCGCCCCTGGAAACCGGCGCCCCGCACAGATCCGGCATTCGTATCGGAGACGCTGAACATGGCCCGGTCACTCCCGTCCGGCGCGCGGTGGCCGGCGACACCAGGTTCTCGGTGACGGCGGCCCGACCCACGGCGGGTGCGCCGGCCGACCGTGGCTGGGTCTGGTACCTGGCCGGCGGGCTGGTCCTCGTGGCCGCCTCGTGCGCGCTCCCGGCCGCCGGCGGGACGTCCGGGCCGCGCGTGGCGCTCTACCTGCTGGTCAGCGGCTCGGCGGTGGTGGCGGTCGCCGTGGGCAGGCGGCGCCACGGGCCGGCGGGCAGCCTGCCCTGGTGGTTGTTCGCCGCCGCCCAGGCGATCTCCGTGCTCGGCGACGCGATCCTCGCCGGCTCCCGCGACGGACCCGGCGCCGACGGCTTCCCCGGCATCGGGGACGCCTGCCACCTGGCCCGCTATCCCCTGCTGATGGCCGGCCTGATGATCCTCGCCCGGCGGCGGGGACGGCCGGGCGGCGTGGCCGGCGTCCTGGACAGCCTGATGATGGCCGTCGCCGGAGCGCTGGTCTCCTGGGTCTACCTGGTCGCCCCGCGACTGGCGCTTGATCAGTCCCCGCTGGTCAGCCTGGCCTCGGTGGCCTACCCGGTGGGCGATCTCGCCCTCTTCGCGGCGAGCCTGCGCCTGTTCTTCGACGGCGGCCGACGCCCACCGGCCTTCTACCTGCTCGCCGCCCACCTCGCCGCGGTCCTCGCCACCGACGCCCGCTATGTGCCGCGCCAGCTCGACGGCGACTACCGGGTCGGCGGTGAGCTGGACGTCCTCTGGTTGGCCACCGCACTGTTCCTCGGCGCGGCCGCGCTACACCCGAGCATGAGCCGCCTCGAGGTGGGTGGCACCCGCCCCGGCTCGGTGCTCTCCGTCCCCCGCCTGCTCGCGCTGACCGCCGCGGCGCTGGTGGCCCCGGTCGTGCTCGCGGTGCAGTGCGTGCGCGGGGAGACCAGCGGGCTGGTCGTCGTGGCGGTGGCCAGCGCGGCGATGTTCATTCTGATCATCTTCCGGATGGCGGGTCTGGTAGCCGACCAGCATCGAGCCGCGATCACCGACGTCCTGACCGGGCTGCACACCCGCCGGCACCTGGAAGGCGAGCTGTCCGCGGCGGTGGACCGCGCACTGCGCGACGGCACCCGGCTCGGCCTGTTCCTGGTCGACGTCGACCACTTCAAGGCGATCAACGACCGGTACGGTCATCTCGTCGGGGACGGCGTGCTCGTCGAGGTCGCCCACCGGCTACAGGCGGCGACCCGGCCCGGTGACGTCCTGGGTCGCTACGGCGGCGAGGAGTTCGCCGTGCTGGTCACGAACCTGCGCGAGACCGACCTCGCCACCGTCGGGGAGCGCCTGCGCCGCCAGGTCGGCAGCGAGCCGATCCGAATCAGCACCCGCACCGCCACAGACCATCCCACGCCGCCGGACGGCGGTCCGCCGAGCAGTGTGTCTACGGGCAGCGGCGGGCTGGAAGGCGGCGGGCTGGCCGGGTCGGCCCGGAGCGGGCCGACCGGTGGCGGGAACGCCGACGGTGTGGACACGGACGAGTCCGAGGTACGCGGGGAGCAGGTGATCGCGGTGACCGTCTCGGTCGGCGCGGCCGCCGTGCCCACCCACGCCGCCGACCCGTTCCACCTGTTCGGCGCCGCCGACGACGCGCTGTACACGGCGAAGAGCGCCGGGCGCGACCGGGTGGCCGTCAGCGGCCGTGCCCTCCCCCCGGCCGGCGGCGACGACCAGTTGGCGGTGAGCGGAGCCTCCGAAGCACTGTGACCCGACTCGGGCCACGGTCGATCCCGGGGTTCCGCGGAACCGCAGAGCGCCTACCGGGTGGCGGCAGAAGCCGCCGCACCGCAAGAGGCCGGGAGGCACTGGCGGGCGTCGTGTTCATGACATCGCGAGCGCGCGACGTGCCCGCATGCGTCCCGCCTCCCAGCGGGCGAGCCGATGTGGGCGATTCGCCCGATTACGGCGCATTCGGCGACATAGTGTTCGCGCAGGGTTCCTGCCCACCGTGCCATGGAAACCCCGCCTATCTTCCCACTGGTGCACGCGACCGCCGTGCACCACCCCCCTCATCTATCACCATCTCGGCCATCGCCCACCCCGGCCGTCGCGTATCCCGGCCGGCGGAGACCTGGCGACTCGGCGGAGACGACGGCCCAGCAGGGGCGACGGCCGAGCGGAGACGACGGCCCAGCGGAGTCGAGGAGGACGGATGTCCCGGTTGCTGTACCGGATCGGCGCGGCCGCGGCCACCCGGCCGTGGCGGGTTGTCGGGATATGGCTTGCCGTGCTGGTGGCGGCCCTGGGGCTGGCCGCGGGCTCGGGGGGTCAGCCGCGCGACGACTACGACGCCCCGGGTACCGCCTCGCAGGTCGGCACCGACCTGCTGCGCCAGAGCTTCCCGACCCTGGCCGGCGCCGACGCGCGCGTCGTGCTGCACGGCACGAACAAGGCCCAGCTCGACCCGGCCATCCTGGCCAGCGTCGGTGCCCGGCTCGGCAAGGTGCCGTCCGCCATTGTCGCGAGCCCGCCGGAACTGTCCCGTGATGGTGACACCGCGCTGTTCACGGTGCACTATTCGAAGCCGGTCACCCAGCTCGGCGGGCGCGATGCCCTGGACGCCGTCTACGCGGCGGCCGCCCCGGCGAGTGACGCCGGGTTGCAGGTCGAGATCGGCGGCCAGATCTCGGAGAACCTCCAGTCGGTCGACGGCCGGGCCGAGGCGATCGGCGTGGGGGTCGCGCTGCTCATTCTCCTGATCGCCTTCGGCTCGGTGATCGCCGCCGGGGTGCCGATCGCGGTGGCGATGATCGGGCTGGGGGTCGGGGCCTCCGGCATCACCCTGATCGCGGCGACGACGACCGTCAGCACGATCGCCCCGACCCTCGCGTCGATGGTGGGGATCGGCGTCGGCATCGACTATGCGTTGCTCCTGGTCACCCGGCATGTCGAGGGGCTGCGGTCCGGCCTGTCGGTGGCGGAGGCAGCGGGGCGGGCGAACGCGACGGCCGGTATGTCGGTCGTCTTCGCCGGCCTCACCGTGATCGTCTCGCTGACGGGCCTGCGGCTGGTGGGTCTCAACACATACGTAACGACAGCCTTCACGACGGCGTCCGTTGTCATCGCGGTCGTCGCGGTCGCGGTCACCCTTGTTCCGGCATTGTGCGGTCTCGCGGACCTGCGGGTGCTGCGCCGCCGGGCGCACGCCGAGTTGTTCGTCGCCCGTTCCACGAGGCCGGCGGGCACCGGCTCGGCCCCCGGCGCTGACTCCGGCACCGGCTCGGACGCGACGCCGGCGAAGCCGAAGCGGACCCTGACCGCGCGGTGGGCCGCGAGCATCGGCGCTCGTCCCCGCCCGTGGGCGCTCGCCGCACTGATCTTCCTGCTGGCCCTCGGCGCACCCGTCCTGACCATGCGCACCTGGCCCCAGGACGCCGGCAGCGCGCCGACCGACGTCACCCAGCGGCGCGCCTACGACCTGATCTCCGCCGAGTACGGACCAGGCGAGAACGGCCCGCTGCTGCTGGCCGTCGACCTGCGGCAGCTGCCGGCGCCGGAGCTGCCGGGCCTGGTCGCGAAGGTCGCCGCGGTCCCGGGCGTCACGGCCGTCGAGCCGCCGGTGATCGCCCCGTCCGGGGAGGCCGCGGTGATCAGCGTGGTCCCGACGACCGGCCCGAGCGACAAGGCCGCGTCCGATCTGGTCGCCCGACTTCGCGCGGACGTGCTGCCGCCCGGCGTGTCCATCACCGGGACTACGGCGATCTTCGCCGATCTCTCCAGGCTGCTCTCGGAGCGGCTGTGGTGGGTGGTCGGCTTCGTCGTCGGGATGTCGGTGCTGCTGCTTACCGTCGTCTTCCGCTCGCCGGTCGTGGCGATCAAGGCGGCGGTGATGAACCTGCTCTCCATCGCGGCCGCCTACGGCGTTGTGACGGCGGTGTTCCAGTGGGGTTGGGGAACGGACCTGCTCGGCCTGCCGCACAGCGTCCCGATGTCGAGCTGGCTGCCGGTGCTGATGTTCACTGTCCTGTTCGGCCTGAGCATGGACTATGAGGTCTTCCTGCTCTCCCGGATCCGGGAGGACTGGGTCGCCACCGGCGACCCGCACGGCAGCATCGTCCGCGGGCTCGCCTCGACCGGCCGGGTGATCACCAGCGCCGCCCTCATCATGATCGCCGTCTTCTCGGGCTTCGCCCTGGACCCGGACGTGACCGTGAAGATGGTCGGCGTCGGGATGGCGGTCGCCGTCCTGGTCGACGCGACAGTGATCCGGATGGTGCTGGTCCCGGCCACGATGGCGCTGCTGGGCCGGGCGAACTGGTGGCTGCCCAGATGGGTCGACGTCCTGCTGCCGCGGGTGGACATCCACGGTGAGCGGTTCGCGAGCGCGACCACCGGCCTCGGCGGCGCGTCCGGGTCCGGGTCCGGGTCGACTGGGCCGTCCAGGTCGGGCGGGCCGAACGGGTCGGGCGGGTCCGGTGGGTCGGGCGGGTCCGGTGGGTCGGGGAACTCGGGTGGGCCAGGTGGCCGGCCCGGGAGGTCCGCGAAGTCCGACAAGCTCGCCGCGGGGGGCGGGTCCACGGCCCTCGACACGGCGGTTACGCCCAGTAAGTCCGAATCGTCCCGAAAGGCGGGGCCGGCCCGGGAGCGCGCGACCGCCCGGGAGACCGCCACCGACGGCAGCGACGACGGCGACGGGCCCACCGATCCCGGGACGACCGACCACCTCCAGGGCTCTTCAGGCAGCGCGATGGCCGGTTCAGGCATCCCCGCACAGGTCTCGTCCGAACCGGTGGACCCGGGGGTGAAGGGCCGCGAACTTCAGCGGTGAAATTACATTTCTGCAGGTCAGAGCGGTTGACAACGCCCCACCGCGGGGCTTCGGACGCTCCGCCGGCGGCCATCTGGGTGACGGAATGTGTCGTTCTGTCCTGGTTAGCTGAGACGCCAGAGACAGAACGCCGCCCAGGCGGCATGGCGGAAGAGGGCACGCGGCGTGGACGGGCTCACCATGGACGGGCTCACCGTGGACGGGGTCGCGATGTCGGCGATCACGATGGGTGGCTTCACCATCGAGGAAATCACTGTGGAGCGGATCCTGCCGCGTGGGCACCGGGGCCGGGACAACGCCCCGATAGAGATCCTGATCAGGGATGGCGGGGTCGAGATCTACCCGCCCTCCGCGGAGAACACCTACTTCGCCCCGCGGACGGAGCGCGACCGGCCGGCTGTACCCGCGGCACGCGAGTCGACAGAATACGAGACGGCGTACTACGAGCCGGCCCGTTTCGAGCCGGCAGAGCACCAGCTGACACAGCTCGAGCTGGCGGAGCACGAACCGGCGGACTATGCGCCGGTGGAACACGGATCGGCGGGTCCCGAGGTGGCGGAGTACGAACCGGCGGACGAGACGGACGAGGCGGGCGAGGCGGGCGACCCGGCCGAGCAGGCCCACCCGGCCACGGTGTTCGACCGTGCGGCGTACGACTACGACGCCGACGTCCACGGTGTGCCGTTCTTCCGTCCGCTGGGCAAGACCCTGGTGGCCGCGGCCGGCATCTCCCCCGGGGAGAACGTGATCGACCTTGCCTGCGGGCGCGGCGCCGTGCTGTTCCCGGCCGCCGAGGCGACCGGGCCGGCCGGCTCCGTCCGGGCGTTCGACCTGGCGCCGACCATGGTCGAGCTGACCGCGGCCGACGTCGCGGCCCGTCAGCTGCCGTGGGTCGACGTCACGATCGCCGACGCGATGGACCCGCCCGTCGAGCCGGGCTCGGTCGATGTCGTCCTCTGTGGGATGGGCCTGTTCCTGCTGCCCGACCCGGTGGCGGCGCTCGCCCGGTGGCGCGGCGTCCTGCGGCCCGGCGGGCGGCTGGCCGTGACCGTCTTCGGGCCGGCGGACCCGCTGTGGGACCGTCCCGACTACCCGCTGCGGCTGGCGACCTCGGTCGGTGCGGCCGAGCGCCGGCCGGGGCACGCCATCCTGGCGGAGGGCGCGCTCGCCGACGCGCTCACCGCGACCGGTTTCACCCTCACCCGGGACGAGCTGGTCGCCACCGATCTCGTGTTCCGCGATGTGGCCCACTGGTGGCGCTGGGCCTGGGGGACGGCGCTGCGGTCCATGCTGGAGAAGGTCTCCGACGCCGAGGGCCCGGCGATGATCGAGGAGTTGACCCGGTGGCACGCCCCGTCCACCGACGCGGGCGGCCTGCACTGGCGCCCGACGATCCGCGTCGTCACCGCGGTCGTGACCGACCCGTCCGCCTGAGCCCGACGCTGACGGGCAGCCGTCAGGCCAGGTAGCGGGCGACGAACTCGGCGACACAGGCCGGCTTGGCCGCGCCCTCCAGCTCGATGGTGAGCTGGTTGACCGCCTGGGCGCCGCCGGGGATCTCCTCGACCGAGATGTTGCGGAGCGTCCCGCGGACCCGGGAGCCGACCGGGACCGGCTGTGGGAAGCGAACCTTGTTCAGGCCGTAGTTCAGCGCCATGGTGATGCCGGTGACCTGCGCGATCTCCGCGACCATCACCGGCAGCAGCGACAGGGTGAGATAGCCGTGCGCGATCGTCGTCTTGAACGGCCCGTTTTTGGCCTTCTCGACGTCGGTGTGGATCCACTGCCAGTCGCCCGTCGCCGCGGCGAAGGTGTTGATCTGATCCTGGGTCACCGTGAGCCAGGAGCTGGTTCCCAGCTCCTGGCCCTGGACCCGCTTCAGCTCGTCGATGCCGTCGATCGTCGCCACCCGGCGAGTATCCCGGAGCGGGCGCCGACGCGCTCGGCTTCGCCCCGCGACCGCCCGATCAGGCGTGCGCGACGAAGTTGAAGCGGTTGCCGTTGTCGAACGTCTTGCGGAACGTGCCAAGGGTGTAGGGGCCGGTGCCGTCCATGTCGAAGATGCGCAGGCCGAGATCGCCGTCCACGAGGCGGTACATGTCCTCGGCGGTGGTCCCGTACTTCCGCGCGGCGGCGCCGAACTCGAAGATCACATAGGGGCGGTTCGCGGAGAGCAGCTTCTCGCCGCCCTTGAGCACGCCGTACTCCGCACCCTCGACGTCGATCTTGATCAGGTCGAGCCGGTGGTCGGGGGGGAGCGTCTCGTCGAGCACCTCGACGACGACCTCGATCTGCTCGACCTCCTCGGCGCCGTCCGGCGTCCGTTGGAGCAGGCCGCTGTACGCGGGCCGGCTGCGGACGTAGGCGAACGGGCTCACCCCGGCCTTCTCTGCGAGCGCGGCCTGCTTGAGCGTGACGGTCGGGAACTCCAGGCACAGGTACTCGAACAGGTGCGGCAGCGGCTCGTAGCCGATGTGCTCGCCGCGCGGGGCGTGCAGCACGATCGACTTGAGCACGTCACCGCGGTGGGCGCCGACGTCGATGCAGTTCGAGTCCTCCTGCAGGACGAAGGACAGCAGGAGCGCGAGGTGGCGGTCGTCGACCGCGTTGCGCCGGGCGCTGGGGAGCACGGTGCGGCGGACCAGCTTCAGCGCCGGACCCAGGCCCAGCTCGACCGCGGTCTGGCGCAGCTGGCCGAGTTGCTTGTTCATCTGCTCCTGCATCGCGGAAAGTCCCCTTCGCGAGCCTTCGGTCCGGGTACCGGCCGACCGCCAGCTCCGCTGGCCGTGGGGCCCCGCCCGTCCGGCTGGTTGTCCAGGAGTGCGGCGTCCGTGGTGCAACACCACGCCGGCCGCACTTTGGTGCCGTCGGGCTGATTGTGCCAAGGACGCACGACACGTCCATCGCCGACCCCTCGGGAGACACAACCGAGATACGACAGAAGGCCGCTCCGTTACCTGACGAACCTGGTAATGGAGCGGCTCTCCGCATCCGGCGGTGCAGGCGTCAGGCCGGCGTCGCCGCAGGTAGGGGGACCCGCACCGGCTCGGCCGTCGCGTCGAACGCCTCCACCGGCGGGCAGGTGCAGACCAGGTTGCGGTCGCCGTAGGCGCCGTCGATGCGCCGCACCGGCGGCCAGTACTTCGCCGCGCGCAGCGACGCCACCGGGTACGCCGCGACGGACCGCGGGTACGGGTGCGCCCACTCGTCCCCGGTGACCATCTCCGCGGTGTGCGGGGCGTTGCGCAGCGGGTTGTCGTCGCGGGGCCACTCCCCCGCGCCGACCTTCGCCGCCTCGGCCCGGATCGCGATCATCGCGTCGCAGAACCGGTCGATCTCGCCGAGGTCCTCGCTCTCGGTCGGCTCCACCATGAGCGTCCCCGCCACCGGGAACGACATGGTCGGGGCGTGGAAGCCGTAGTCGATCAGCCGCTTGGCGACGTCGTCGACGGTCACGCCCGTCTCCTTCGTCAACGGCCGCAGGTCGAGGATGCACTCGTGCGCGACCAGGCCGTTACGTCCCGTGTAGAGGACAGGGTAGTGCGGCGCGAGCCGGCGGGCGACGTAGTTGGCGTTGAGCACCGCCACCGAGGTCGCCTCGCGCAGCCCCTCCGCCCCCATCAGCCGGATGTAGGCCCACGGGATCATCAGGATGCCGGCCGACCCCCACGGTGACCCCGAGATCGGCCCGACCCCGGTCTCCGGGCCCGCCTCCGGGCGCAGCGGGTGGTTGGGCAGGTAGGGCAGCAGCTTCGCGCCGACCGCCACCGGCCCGACCCCCGGACCGCCGCCACCGTGCGGGATGCAGAAGGTCTTGTGCAGGTTCAGGTGGCTCACGTCCGCCCCGAACCGGCCCGGCTTCGACAGCCCGACCAGCGCGTTCAGGTTCGCCCCGTCGACGTAGACCAGCCCGCCGGCGTCGTGCACCACCGCGCACGCCCGCGCGATGCCCTCCTCGTACACCCCGTGGGTGGACGGGTAGGTGACCATCAGCGCCGCGAGCGCCGGGGCGTGCGCGGCCGCCTTGGCGGTGAGGTCGTCCAGGTCGACGTTGCCCTCCGCGTCGCACGCGACGACGACCACGCGCATGCCGGCCATCGCCGCGCTCGCCGCGTTCGTCCCGTGCGCCGACGACGGGATCAGGCAGACGTCGCGCACCGGGTTCCCGGCCGCGGCGTGGTCGCGGTGGTAGGCCCGGATCGCCAGCAGGCCGGCGAGCTCACCCTGGCTGCCCGCGTTCGGCTGCACCGAGACGCCGGCGTACCCGGTGATCCGGGCCAGCCACTCCTCCAGATCCCGGATCATCGACACGTAGCCGGCGGCCTGGTCCAGTGGGGCGAACGGGTGGATGTCGGCGAAGTCCGGCCAGGTGACCGCGGCCATCTCGGTCGTCGCGTTGAGCTTCATCGTGCAGGAGCCGAGCGGGATCATGCCGCGGTCCAGCGCGAAGTCGACGTCGGCGAGCCGGCGCAGGTAGCGCAGCATCGCCGTCTCGGACCGGTGCGTGTGGAACACCGGATGCGCCAGGTACGGCTCCTCCCCGGTGCGGATCAGCGCCGCCGGGAGGGCCGGGCCCGCCGCCGGACCGACGGCCGCGGCCGGCCCGTCCGCGCCACCCACACCGAAGGCGGACCAGACAGCCCGCAGGTCGGCCGCCACGGTCGTCTCGTTGCAGGAGACGCCGACATGGTCGCCGTCGACGAGACGCAGGTTCACCCCGTGCGCGAGCGCGTCGGCGACCACCTGGGCCGCACGCCCCGGCACCCGGGCGAGCACCGTGTCGAAGAACCCGTCGTGGACGATCTCCACCCCGCCGGCGCGCAGCCCGGCGGCGAGGCTCACGGCGTGCCCGTGCACCCGGGCCGCGATCCCGGCCAGCCCCTCGGGCCCGTGGTAGACGGCGTACATCGACGCCAGCACCGCCGGGAGCACCTGCGCCGTGCAGATGTTGCTCGTCGCCTTCTCCCGCCGGATGTGCTGCTCACGGGTCTGCAGCGTGAGCCGGTAGGCGGGGTTGCCGGCCGCGTCCACCGAGACCCCGACGAGCCGGCCGGGCAGCGTCCGCTCCAGACCCGACCGGACGGCGAGATAGCCGGCGTGCGGCCCGCCGAAGGACAGCGGAAGCCCGAACCGCTGGGTGCTCCCGACCGCGATGTCCGCGCCGAGCGCGCCCGGCGAGCGCACCAGGGTGAGCGCGAGCAGGTCCGCGGCGACCGTCACCACGATGTCGCGCTCCCGGGCCTGCGCGATCACCCCGCGCAGGTCCCGCACCTCCCCACCGGCCCCCGGGTACGACAGCAGCACACCGAAGGCGTCCCCGAGCACGTCGGACGGCACTACCGAAGGCACCTCGGACGGTGCCGACGGCGCGGCGGACTGCGCGGGAGCGGCCGGTCCGGCGGCCGGCCGCTCGCCCGGGGCCGGCGACGGACGTCCGGTGAGCCCGTCGCGGAGGTCGACGACGAGCACGGTGATGCCGAGCGCCTCCGCCCGGGTCCGGACCACCGCGATGGTCTGCGGCAGCGTGTCGGCGTCGATCACGAAGGTCGAGCGGCGGCCCCGGGCGGCCCGGTGGGCGATCTGCATGGCCTCCGCCGCCGCCGTCGGCTCGTCCAGCAGCGAGGCGCCGGCCACGGCGAGGCCGGTCAGATCCGTGATCACCGTCTGGAAGTTCAGCAGGGCCTCGAGTCGCCCCTGGGAGATCTCCGGCTGGTACGGCGTGTACGCCGTGTACCAGGCCGGGTTCTCCAGGACGTTGCGCTGGATCACCCCGGGCATGACCGCCGGGTGGAAGCCCAGACCGATCATGGAGGTGACCCGCCGGTTGTACCCGGCCAGCCCGCGCAGCTCCGCGAGCACCTCGGTCTCGTCGACGGCCGGGGGCAGGTCCAGCTCGGTGTCCCGGATGGCCGCCGGCACCGCCGCGTCGGTCAGCCCCGTCAGCGAGCCCAGCCCCAGCAGGTCGAGCATCGCCCGGCGGTCGGCCTGGTCCGGGCCGACGTGCCGGTCGGTGAACCTCGGGACGAACCCGGCCGGCAGCCCCGGCCCGGCGGTGTCCGGTCGCGCGGATCCGGTGGACTCCAGTCGCGCGGACCCGGTGGACTCCGGTCGCGGCGGGGCCTGGCGGGCCTGCGTGTCGCCGCCGTTCCCGGACGCCGCCTCGGCGGCAATCCCCCTGGCCGCGTCCGTCGCCACGGCGGGTGCCGCGGTGTCGGAAATCGGTGTCTGTGTGGTGGTCTCGATGGTCATCGCGCGCTCCGGAGGTCGAGCAACGCCGGAGGCACCCCCGCGATCGGTGGTCACGGCGGCGCTCCCGCGTCGCGGCGGGCCTCCCCCTCTGTCATGGGCCTGAGAGCTTCGCCGGCCTGCCATGCCACCCGGAGCCTCCCGAGAGACGCGGCGGCCGGCTTGCACCGTCGGCGGGACGCTTGCGCGTCCGCTTTTCAGAGTCGCCTGACCCGGCGGTCTTGGGCCTGAGAGTTTGCGGGGAGTTCTTGCTCCTTCGGCGCCCCGGGCCACGGCCCGGAGCTCTCCCGCACGGGTGTGAGCGGCGCGATGTGAAGTTGTCAGCCCGCGGCGAGCGGGCCGTCCTGAGGCCAGGCTAATCGGCCTCGGTCCCGGCGGCCAACGATCCCGGCGATCTCGAAACAGGCACGAAACACGATGTCGACCAGGCTGAGAACTGCCTCACACCCGGGGCGTCGGTGCCTCGCGGCGGCGGTTCCCGTGCCTCGCGGCCACCGCCGTACCGCCGTACCGCCGTGCGGTTCACGCGCCGTGACCGGGGAAGTGTCCTCGAGGCGGCATCCAGGGCCGCGGGCGGCCGGAAGCCATGGCCGCGACAGGGCCCGAGGACGGTCGGGCAAAGGGGCCGGCGGGGCGGCCGGCCGGCGAAGGAGGGAAACGGGATGGCCCGAGGGACCAAGTCCAGGAAGTCCTCCAGGAACGGCGGGAGCGCGAAGCGGGCGAAGACGGCGCGTATGCGCACGGACGTCCCCTCCACCGTCGCCCGTTCCGACGACAAGGCCGTGCGTACCTGGAAGGAGACCCACGACTCGGCGGTCGAGAGCTACGGCGAGGGTGAGCGTGCGCACCGCACGGCGTTCGCAGCGCTCAAGCACACGCACGAGAAGGTCGGGGACAACTGGGCCCCCAAGGAGGGCGGCCGCCGCGGGCCCTCCGACGAGCAGGCCGCGCGCCCCACCGACAAGGCACTTTCCGACCCGCTTCCCACCGCCGAAGGCGTGGACGAGAAGGCGTCCGTGAAGCACCTGCGGGAAATCGCCCGGCAGCTCGACATACCGGGCCGCTCGACGATGAACAAGGCCGACCTGATCGAAGCCGTCAGGAAGGCGAACCGGCGGGCCACCGCGGCCGCCCGCGGCTGACTCCCGGCCCCCGGCGGAAAACACCGCCGGGGGCCGCCTGCCGGGCCGCCACCTGCCGGTCAGTACCTCCGGCGGCGGTCACTCCGGGGCTCCGGCGGGGCTCCGGCGGTCACTCCGGCTGTTTCGCGTCGCGGAACTTCGCCGCCTCGACGTCGCTGCGCGCGCCACCGCGCTCCCCCTCGAAGAACGACTCGGCAAGGCGGTCGTGTGAGGTCTGGTCCGTCACCTGGCGGGCCATCTCCTCGTCGGAGAGCCCCTGGCCGGCCGGCGCGGTGTGAGTGGCGGTGTAGGTGGCGGCACGGGCACGCGGCCGGGCCTCGCGGGCCGAGGGCCGTACCGGCTGTCCCGTCCTGGTCTTCGTGTCGTTCCTGGCCTGTTGCCCCATGCTCGCCCTCCCACCATCCGTCCGGCGGCACCGGCCTGCCGGCATTCGCCCGTTCCGGTGGCTGATCCCTGCCGGCATTCGCCCGTTCCGATGGCTGATCACCGCGGCCGCGACGAGCCGGCCGCGATCCGCCACTGTCGACATGCCCGGACCGCGCCCTCATCACCCCCGCCTGTCCCGCGGCGCCGAGAGGTTTTTCCGGGGCCCGGACGGACATGTAGCCCGCGCCGGCCTCGGGACGCGACGAGGTCGTATCCCGAGCGCGCTCTGGCGACGGGCCGCGCGACGAGAGGCGAGCCATGTCCTTCTACGACAAGGTCGAGTCGACGTTCTACGGCTGGTGTGTGGAACGTCTGCTGACCACCGCGGAGCACGGCGGATGCCTGGCCGGCGGGATCCTGGAGATCGGCTCGGGGACGGCCGTGCCGGTGGTGCGGGCCCTGCTGCGCTCCGGCTCCGACACGCGGGTGCACGGATTCGAGCGCGACCCGCGGGCGGCGGCGACGGCGCGGCGCGCGATCGGGCTGACCCCGCTGCGCAACTACGTCGTCGACGAGGGCGACTTCTTCACCGCGGTGCCGACGGCCGCCCAGCGCTGCGTGATCGGGAACCCGCCGTACCTCCCGGCCGAGCCGGGCACGTCCTGCGCGCCGGACCTCTGGGGCGGCCCCCGCGGCGCCGAGGTCACCC
This sequence comes from Frankia sp. Hr75.2, assembly GCF_949319125.1. Taxonomy (NCBI): domain Bacteria; kingdom Bacillati; phylum Actinomycetota; class Actinomycetes; order Frankiales; family Frankiaceae; genus Frankia; species Frankia sp. Hr75.2. Next base: position 43,628 of record NZ_CASGGV010000144.1, read on the forward strand.
AGGACGTCCTGGACTGCGGGCTCGACCTGGCGATGCTGATCGTCTCCTCGATCGCCGACCCGCTGGGAGTGCTCCGGTTCGCCCGTGATCGGGGCTACTCCGTCACCGACTGGATGGTCACGCCGATCCGCTTCGGGAGGTTCTGCCGGGACGCCGGGGTCCGCGCCCGCATCGGCGATCTCGCCGGCCGCGAGCAGGCGTTCTTCGCCCCCCACTCGTACCTGATCGCCGGGGTCACCTTCGTGCGCGACGCCGGCACCCGGGACCAGAGCGCCGTGCTGGGGGACGTCCTGCGCGCCGCCGGCCGGGCGTCGGAAGTCGCCGATCCGCAACCCCGGGCGGGCGGGGCCGTGGTGGGGGCTCCGGCCGGGACAGAACGGGTTGTGGCGGGAGCGCAGGCCGGAGCCGCGAAGCGGGCCGGGACAGCGGCGCGGGCCGGGACAGCGCAGCCGGTCGGGCGATGAGGACGGGGCGGCCCCCGGACCACTCCGCGGGATACGGGACCGTGTTCACCCCGGCGGTGCTCGAGGCGCCGCCGCTCCCGGTTCCCCGTGGCCCCCTCTCCGAGTACCTCGTCGAGCTGCTCGGCGGCGACGTCCAGCCCGCCGCCGGGTGGCCGAAGCCGGCGGACGACGCGCTGTTCGGCGAGGACGGGGCCCTCGCGCTGCACTGCCTGTACGAGCTTCACTACCGGGGATTCCGCGGGGTCGACGACCGGTTCGAGTGGGAGCCCTCGCTGCTCGCGTTGCGGGCGGAGCTCGAGGGCGACCTGGAGCGCCGCCTGATCGACCTGGCCGGCCCGGACCCGTCCCCCGCGGGGGACATCACCGCGGAGCTGCGCCGGGTGATCTCCCAGCCGGGAGGCCGTTCCCTGTCCGGCCGCCTCGCCGAGCGGGGCAGCCTCGATCAGTTCCGCGAGTACGCGACGCACCGCTCGCTCCTCCAGCTGAAGGAGGCCGACCCGCACACCTGGGCCGTTCCCCGCCTCACCGGCGCCGCCAAGGCCGCACTCGTGGAGATCCAGGCGGACGAGTACGGCGGTGGCACCGAGCGGGACATGCACCAGAACCTCTTCGGCCTGACCATGCTCGAGCTGGGCCTGGACCCCTCGTACGGCGCCTACGTCGACCGCCTGCCCGGAGGCACCCTGGCCACCGCCAACGTCCCGAGCTTCTTCGGCCTGCACCGGCGGTGGCGGGGCGCGCTCGTGGGGCACCTGGCGGTCTTCGAGATGACATCGGTCGAGCCGATGGGCGCCTACGCCGCGGCCCTGCGGCGGCTGGGCCTGCCCTGGAGCGCCCGGCACTTCTTCGAGGTCCACGTCGTCGCCGACGCCCACCACCAGAATCTCGCGGCGGAGTCACTCGCGGGTGGCCTTGTCCGCGCCGAGCCGGCGCTCGCCGGCGACGTCCTGTTCGGTGCCCGGGCAACCATGGCCGTCGAGGGCTACTGCACGGAGAACATCCTCGCCGCCTGGGACCGCGGGGAAACGGCCCTGCTCCCGTGTCGGGGAGAACCGAGCGCCCGCTAAGTGGGTCGTCGGTCGGCCCGCGAGGGCTACCTCGGTGAGGCGCCGCGGTGTCAGCCTCGGTGTCAGCCTCGGTGTGGCACGCCGGGATCATCGATGCGAGGCGCGCCATCCACGCGTAGCCCACGAAAGTGCAGGTAGAGGCACATGTAGAGCAATGGTTCGTGTCGGCCGGGGTAGTTGAACCCCACGCCCCAAATGAGCGCCGTAGCGTCCGCTCCCCACCCGGTGGGCCGGTCGGCCGATCGCTACCCCGCGGTCACCACTCTGATCGCCACCGTCGTCGCGCTGAGCTTCCTGTTCGGGACCGGCAGCGTCGGGGCACTGGGCATTGGGGGCATTGGGCATCAGACTCTCCAGACCGTCAGCGCCGGCCATGCCCTGGTCCAGAACATCCGCCGCGGCCACTACGAACTCGGAACCAACACCGACCTCCACCGGATCGGAGGCTGCGCAAACGGTTCCGGGAGCGCGACTGAGGGCTGTCCCTGGCCCCCTCGGGGGTCGATCGGACGCCGGTACGTCCCCGCCGGGCTCGAGCCTTGTCCGGGGTGCGGGTGGGTGACGGTGCTGTGGTCGGGGTGCACCGTGTGCGATCCGAGGTCGGCGGTGCCGGCCCTGCCGACGCTGCGAGGGTAATCCCCGGCCTGAACAGCCCTACGGCCTGGGTACCAATGGATGGTAAGCCGGCCCGCCGGCCGGTCGACTCGACATCTGTACCCGCGTCACAGGAGGCAGCAATGGCGGAGCATTTCGTATGGATGACGACGCGAAGGATCCGACCGGACACGTTGGCGGACTTCGAGCGAAGCTGGCGGCCCGATCCGTACCCGGACGGTCTGCGCCACGCCTACGCATACTGGTCCGAGGACGGCACCGAGGTAGTCGGCGTCTCGTTCTGGGACTCCAAGGAAGCATGCGACGCCTGGCGCACCTCGGCCGCCGAGGCGCACCGTCGGGCAGCGATGGCGCCCTACGTGGTGGAGGAACACGAGGCGTTCTACCGAGGCCGCGAGTTGGCGGTGCCCGCGCACCACCGGTAGCCCTTACCGTGCCAGTACGGGTCTGGCCGTAGTCCTCGGCGAAGGTGACGTCGCGGACCAGTGGAGACGGTTCTCGATGGTGTGGGGCTCCAGAACCCCGATTTGGCGTTGACCTGCTCGTTTGTCTGCGGGACAGAGCCCGCCTCGAGCAGGCTGGACGTCGTGGTGTGGTCCCGGCTCTACACCCTGACACGCGACGCTCTCGGACTGATGCTGCTCCGAGTCCGCGGGGACACCGCAAAGGACGTAGAGCTCCTCGTCCTGCGACATCAGGTGGCGGTGTTGCGACGGCAGGTGAACCGCCCGGCGCTGGAACCGGCGGATCGCGTGATCCTCGCAGCCCTGTCCCGGCTGCTGCCCCGAGCCCGCTGGGATTCACCGGGCCTGCATGGCGGTGTGGCGGTCACGGACGTGAAGCGGCCACCGGGTGATCCTCGGGGGTTGTGTGGACCATCGAAGATTGACCAGTGGCCGCGGGCCACAGCATGAATAGCGGCCGTTGGCGGGCTGAGTTCGACTCGCTCGTCGACCGGGTGGCGGGCCGGTTCGCCCGGGTGGAGGTCCGCCGCAGGGTGGGGCCGTTCCTGCTCGGGCTGACGGCGGGCCTGGGCCGGACGAACTGCTGGACCGTCTCTGAACACGCGGTCGAGGCGTCGCCGCACGGGATGCAGTGGCTGCTGTCGCGGGCGGTGTGGGACGCCGACGCCGTCCGGGACGACCGGCGCGGCTACGTCGTCGAACGGCTCGGCGACAGCGGCGCGGTGCTGGTCATCGACGAAACGGACGACCTCAAAAAGGCGAACGGACGGTCAGGGTCCAGCGGCAGCACACCGGCACCGGCGGAAGGATCGAAAACGCCCGGGTCGCGGTCTACCTGGCCTACGCCGCCGACAGGGGGCACGCGTTCGTCGGGCGGCCACAGGCCCTTCTCGGGCTGAGTCCTCGCCCGGTCGCCCTGTTGCGTCGTCGTGATCGGGGGAAGGCTTGGGATGTGAGCTGCTTGTAACACGACGTGAGGTTGGCAGATGGCATTCCAGCGAACGGCACCGGGCCGGGATCCGCCGCTGGCGGGGCGGGTGGAGCTGCTTCACGAGTCGGAGCGGACCCGGGTCGCTCGGCTGGTGTTCCCGTCTGGGAGTGTGATCCGGAAGGAGCTGCTGGGGCTTGGCGCTGCGCGACGGTTGCGGCATGAGGTGGAGATTCTCGAACGGCTGTCGGGAGTCGAGGGGGCTGTGCAACTGGCCCGTGGAGTGGCGCCGCAACTGGCCGCTGGGGTGGCGTCGTCGGCTGACTCGATCTTGCTGGTCGATGTCGCCGGTAGGGCTCTGTCCGAGCGGGCCAGGCCACTGGATCCGGCTGGGTTGGTTGATCTGGCCGGATCGCTCGCGCGTGCCGTGGCGGGGATGCATCACCGGGGTGTGGTCCATCGAAACATCAACCCGGCGAACCTCGTGGTGAGTGGGGACGAAGGCGCGCTGTTTCTGATCGACTTCGCGTTGGCTACGACCTTCGCGACCGTCCAGCAGGGGTTCGTGCATCACAGCGAGATCGTCGGGACGTTGCCGTATCTGGCGCCGGAGCAGACCGGTCGGACTGGTCGCCGGGTCGATCAGCGGGCTGATCTGTACGCGGTTGGGGCGACTTTGTACGAACTGGCGACCGGCGCGCCGCCGTTCGGCGTGGGGGATCCGTTGCGGATCATTCATGACCATCTTGCGCGGGTGCCGGTGCCGCCGTCGGTGGTGAATCCGGTGGTGCCGGCCGGCCTGTCGGCGATCATCATGCATCTGTTGGAGAAGGAGCCGGACGATCGCTATCAGAGCGCGGACGGGCTGGTGCATGATCTCGCCCTGGTGCGCCGCGGCGCATTGATGCGCCCCGGTGAGCATGATTTTCCGGCACGGGCTTTGGCGCCGTCCCGGCTGGTCGGGCGGGAGCAGGAGATCGGCGAGCTGGGCGCGGCGTTTGTCGAGGCGATGGAGGGCCGCTGCCGTGGAATCCTCGTCAGCGGCGCACCGGGGGTGGGCAAGACCTCGCTCGTCAACGAGCTGCGGCCGGTCGTGGCCGGTAGCGATGGCTGGTTCGTGGCGGGCAAGTTCGACCAGTATCGCCGTGACCAGGAGTTTGACGCGGTTTGGCAGGCGTTTCGGGCGCTGGGCCGGCTGTTGTTGGCCGAGCCGGAGGACCACCTGGTCGAGCTGCGGGAGCGGATGCTGCGGGCTGTGGGGCCCAACGCCGGACTGGCGGCCACCGTCCTCCCGGAGTGGGCGACGTTGCTGAGGGTGCCCCCGGAGCCGGGGGATCCGATGACAGCGCAGGCGCGAGCACAGCGCACTGCGGTGGAGATCCTGCGTGCGGTTGCCTCTCGGAAACGGCCGTTGGTGTTGTTCGTCGACGACCTGCAGTGGGCCGGGCGAACACCGCTGGGTTTCGTCGACCTTCTCTTCGGTGGCGAGGAGGAGGTCGAGGGGCTGCTGCTGGTCGGCGCGTACCGGGAGAGCGAGGTGGATGCCGTTCATCCGCTGGCGCCGATGCTGGCCCGTTGGCGTCGCCAGCCGGCCGGTCCGTCCCACGTGCGGTTGGGGAACCTGGCGCCGGACGGTCAGGCGGGTATGGCGGCGGACCTGTTGCGCCTGGCTCCAGAGCCCGCCGCCGAGCTGGCGCGGATGATCGCGCCTGCGACCGGGGGCAATCCGTACGACACGGTGGAACTGCTCAACTCCTTGCACCACGACGGTGTCCTGGTCTTTGGCGACGGCGGTTGGCGATGGGACCGGTCCACGCTGCGTGGCCGACTGGAGCGCGTGGACGTGGCCGGACTGCTGGCCGCGCATCTGGCGACGTTGCCGCCGGTCACCGGCGATGTGCTGGCGATGATGGCCTGCCTGGCCGGCAGGGTGGAGCTGGACCTCCTGAAGGCCGCGACCGGGCTACCGGCGGAGGAGGTGGAGCGGCGGCTCGGCCCCGCCTTCGCCAACGGCCTGCTGGTGCTGGAGCCCGACGGCCGGCCCGCCGTGCGGTTCCACCACGACCGAACGCAGGAGTCCGTCCTGCGCGGACTTGCTCCGCACGCGCAGCACGACACACGGCTGTGTCTGGCCCGCCGCCTGGCCGGCCGAGGCGAGTTCTTCGCCGTCGCGGCGGAGCAGTACCTGCTTGTGGCCGACGCAGTGCATTCCCTGCAGGAGCGGCAGCTGATGGGAAGGCTCTTCCGGCGCGCCGCCGACCAGGCGCGCCCGCTGAGCAATTACATGCTGGTGGAGCGGTTCCTGACCGCGGCGGTGGCGCTCATCGACCCGACCGATACCGACGAATTGATCGCGGTCCACACCGGCCGGCACGAAGCCCTGTACTGCCTCGGCCGGTTGGAGGAGGCCGACGAGGTTTACCAGACCATCTGCCGGCTGTGCACCCACCCGGCCGGGCGCACGGGCGCCACCGTGGTACAGGTCAGGAGTTTCACCAACCGAGGCCGCGCTGGCGAGGCGATGCGGCTCGGCCTCGACCAGCTACGCCAGCTCGGCCTTGCCGTCCCTGATCAGGACCACCTCGCCGCGGAGATCGACCGCGGACTGGATGCGGCCTATCGGTGGATCGACCAGACGAGCGAATCCGACGATCTGCGCTGGCCGGGGATCATCGACCACTCCCAGATCGACGCTTTCAAGATCGTCAACTCTGTCATGCCCGCGGCGTACTTCTCCGACCACGCGATGATGGCCTGGCTGACCCTGCAGGCGCTGGACGTGTGGGCACGGCACGGCCCGGATCCCGCCCTGCTCGGCCCGGCCGCCCACGCCGCGTTCGTGGCCATCGCCCGCAGGCAGGACTACCGCACCGGGTACCGCATCATGCGGCGGATCCTCGCGGTCGCTCGGGCGCGCGGCTTCGAGCCCGACATGTGGCAGGCGCAGTTCCTGTATGTACTCAGTACCGGCCATTGGTTCGACCCACTCGAGGACAACCTGTCCGCCGCGCGTGGCGCGTTGGAGCGTCTTCTCCAGAATGGCAGCCTGCAGAACGCGTGCTGGACCCACAGCGTTCTGCTGTCCAACCTGCTGGACTGCGCACCATCGCTGGACGTCTTGGCAGCCGAGGCCGACGAAGCGATGGCGTTCGCCAGACGTACCGGCAACGCACACGCTGAGGAGGCGTTCCAGACTTGCCGCCGGATGGTACGGGTGCTGCGCGGCGAGGCCCTTGAACCGGCGGCCGACGATGCGGCCCAACTGAGCATGCTGGCCGCCAACCCGCTCGCGGCCACCCACCTGCACCTCAACCGCGCCCTCGCCGCGGCTGTCTTCGATCACCCGGCTGAGCTGGCCCGGCACACCGCCGCCGCGATGCGATTGCTGCCGAGCGCCGAAGCAACCTATCTGACAGCGACGGCGCGCCTGCTGCGGGCCGTGGCGTTGGCGGGACAGGCCCGCACCGCCACCGAGACAGGCCGGCGCAGCGCGTTCCTGGCCGAGCTGGGCGAGCTGGGCGGATGGCTGGCCGGGCGCGCCGCCGACGCACCGGCCAACTTCCTGCATCTGCTGCGCCTGGTGGAGGCGGAGCGGGCCTGGGCCGCCGGCGACTTCCACGAGGCGGCGTACGCGTTCGACGCGGCACAGTGCGAGGCCTCGGTGCGGACGCGTCCCTGGCACCGGGCGCTGATTCTGGAACGCGCCGCCCGGTTCTACCTCGCTCACGGCATGGCAGCGGCTGGCAGTGCGTTGCTCGCCTCCGCCCGCCGCCAGTATCTGGACTGGGGAGCGACCGCGAAGGTCAGACAGCTCGACTGGGCCCACCCGACGCTACGGGCCGAACCCGCCGGTGCCCAGCCGACCGCGCAGCCACCGGCGGAGCCGACCTCCCGCCGCCCCAGAGTCACCGCCGGTAACCTCGACCTGCTCGGCGTCGTCGCTGCTTCGCAGGCGCTCAGCTCGGAGACCAGCATCGAGAGCCTGCAGGCCAGGGTCGTGGGAGTCCTGTCGGCAATGACCGGCGCCACCAGCATCCACCTGCTGTTGCGCGATGAGGAGCAGCGGGACTGGTTGGTGCCGGCCGGCGACGCCGGCACGATCACGCTTGCCGAGGCGGGCCGCCGGCGGCGGCTGCCACCGTCGGTCGTTCTGTATGCCGAACGCACCGGCGAGCCCGTCGTCGTCGCCGATGCCACCGGCGACGACCGATTCCGCCGCGACCCCTACGTGGCCGACCTGGACCGTTGCTCCCTGCTCGCCATACCCATCGTGATCCGCGGCGAGCGCCGGGCGATGCTGCTGCTGGAGAACCGGATGATCCGCGGCGCGTTCACCACCGAACGCCTCGAAGGGATCATGCTCATCGCCGGACAGCTCGCGGTCTCCCTCGACAACGCCCAGGTCTACGCCTCCCTGGAACACAAGGTCGCCGAACGCACCCAGCAACTCGCCACCGCCAACCAGCGGCTCGAACAGCTGTCGGTCACCGACGAGCTGACCGGACTGGCCAACCGGCGACGCCTCGACGAGGCTCTCGACGCCGAATGGCACCGGGCGACACGCCAGAAGGCACCCCTGGCCTTCGCCATGATCGACATCGACCACTTCAAGCTTTACAACGACCACTACGGCCACACCGCCGGCGACCGCTGCCTCCAACAGGTCGCCACCTGCCTGGCCGTCAACACCCGCGCCGTCGACCTCGCCGCCCGCTACGGCGGCGAGGAGTTCGCCATCGTGATGCCGGGCGCCGACCTCGACGCCGCAACCCGGCTGGCCCGGCGCCTGTGCGCCGCCGTCGCGGAACTCGCCCAGCCACACCCGCTGGTCGCCGACAACATCGTCACGGTCAGCATCGGCGTCATCGCGATCACCCCCACCCCCCACGACGACCCGGCAGCCTTCGTCGAACTCGCCGACGCGGCCCTGTATCAGGCCAAAAACGGCGGACGCAACCGCGTGGCAGCAACCAGCACGTCGAACGGGGTCGAGTCGATCTGCCTCAGCTCACCCGGCGCGGCGACCGTTACCGCGGAGAACGACCGCCGGGACGCACGGCCAGCGACCGGCGGGCGCGCCGAACCGGTGACGTGGCGGCCGTGCGCGAGCTGAAGAACCGCGAGTCGGTGACGCGGGGGTGCGGCTGCGCACGGCCCAGCGGTGGCTGCCCGGTACCAGGCCGGTAGGCCGGGCGGGCTCGCCCGGTCCGCGCGCGGGACAGGGCACGCGGCGACTGCCCGACGAACTGCGGCTGCTGATCGAGGGTCTGGCGCTTCACCCGCCGGAGCCGTCCGCGGCGCACGCGCGCGGTCATCCGGGAAATACAGCGCCGGAATACGGCTGGAAGCCGCATGGTGATCTTCGGTGGGGTGTTACTCGTCGGTGATGAGGTGGTCGAGGGTGCGGGTCTTGTCGTCTTCGGCGGGTTGGGTGTAGATCCGGACGGTTTCGAGTCGGGGAACCGTAGCGATACGACCGCGCCAGGGGAATCGATGGGCGGTACGGCGTGATGTGCGCCGTATCACTCGGTTTGACATCCTCTCCGCCCTGAAGGGCGGCGATTCCCGCCTGCTACGCCGCTGTGGGCGTGAGCTTCGGGTGGGTTCCCGTTTCGCCGCGCGGTGCCGGCAGGGGTGCCGGTCTTACCTGCGCTCCACGGGCTGACACCGCCCGTACCGTGCGGCCTTGTACTCCAGCATGCTCACGAACGCCGACCATCCGGCGTCGTGCACGGACTTGGCCAGGCGTGTGCGGGCGAGCCCCTTCACCGCCAGGTCCTCCACGGCGACCGCTTGGTTCTCGCGGATCAGTTTCGTGGAGAGCTGGTGGTGAAACTCGCGCCGCGCGTCGGCCACCCGCGCATGCGCGCGGGCAACCCGAAGCCGGGCCCTGCCACGGTTCTCGAGCCCTTCTCCTTGCGGGAGAGGGCTCGCTGCGCCTTCTTCAGCCGCTTCTCCGCACGGCGAAGGAACCGAGGAGAGCCGATCTTCGTGCCGTCCGAGAGGACCGCGAAGTGCGTCAACCCGAGGTCGACACCGATCTCGGTGGGCGCATCCGGAAGAGCCTTCTGCGGGCCGGTGTCGACGACGAAGCTCGCGAAGTACCGGCCCGCGCTGTCCTTGACCACTGTCACCGTGGACGGGGTGGAAGGCAGGCGGCGGGACCATCGCACCTCGACGTCGCCGATCTTCGGCAGTCGAAGCTTCCCGCCGGGGGTGAGCGCCCAGCGGGCGTTCGCGGTGAACCGCACCGCCTGCCGGCTGTCCCGCTTCGACTTGTACCGGGGCGCGCCCATACGCGGGCGCTTCCCGTTCAGCCCCTCGAAGAAGTTCCGGTAGGCGGTGTCGAGATCCCGCAGGGACTGCTGAAGGACCACGGCGGACACCTCACCGAGCCACGCCCTCTCCGGCGTCTTCTTCGCCTCGGTGATCAGCAGCCTGGACAGCTCCCCCGCCTTCGGGAACGGCAGCCCCCGCGCACGCGCGGTCTCCCGGGCGCGGAGCGCGTCGTTGTAGACCACCCGCGCGCACCCGAACGCCCGCGCCAACGCGACCCGCTGACCAGCGCCCGGGTACAGGTCGACTTCGAGACCGACCTCGTCGAGTTCAACGCCCGAGCACGACCACGTCCACCTGCTGGTGAACTTCCCACCGAAGGTCGCCCTGCCGAAGCTGGTCAACAGCCTCAAGGGAGTGTCGTCCCGGCGGATGCGGCAGGAGTTCCCCGACCTGGCCCGGCACTACTGGCGGGCGAACCGGCTGTGGTCGGGCTCCTACTTCGCCGGGTCCGTCGGTGGTGCGCCGCTGACCGTGCTCCATCAGTACATCGAGCAGCAGACCCGTCCGGTTCAGAGCACGCCCGGGCCTGGCGGCCCTCCCGCTCGGGCCCTCACCCCCGACCTGAAGACCGGAGCACTGGCCCGCGGCTTGGTAGCGTGATCGATGTTGGCTCACGTCCCGGTGGAGGACATCCGCGATGATCAGTGGATATCGGTTCCTCCACGACATCGGCCACGGTGGGTTCAGCACCGTCCACCTCGCCGAACAGGAGATCTTCGACCGGCGGGTCGCGGTCAAGATCATGCATGCCGACCTGCGCGATCCGGACGCGGAGCGGCGATTCGTGCGGGAATGCCGGGCGACCGGGCGGCTCACCGGGAACCGACACATCATCACGGTGTTCGACGCCGGCACGACGTCCGATCACCGGCCCTACATCGCCATGGAGTACTTTCCCGGCGGAACGCTCAGTCAGCGGCTGGGAGAATCGGGACCGCTGCCCGTCCGGGAGGCGGTCGCCCTGATGATCCCGATCACGCGGGCGCTCGGCGCCGCCCACCTCCACGGCATCCTGCACCGCGACCTGAAACCCGCGAACATCCTGCTGCGCGGGCCCGGCGATCCGGTGCTCAGCGACTTCGGCATCGCCAGTATCAACGAGGGTGCCGAGGCGGCCACGATCTCGGCCGCCTTCACCGCCGGGTACGCGGCGCCGGAGGTGATACTGGGCGAGCCTCCGGAGATCGCCTCGGACGTCTTCGCGCTCGGCGCCACGCTGTTCGCCCTGCTGACCGCCTCCACCCCGTTCCCGGGGCGGACGGTCGTGCAGATCCTGACGCGCATCCAGGATGGCGACATGCAGCCGGTCGCCCGGGATGACGTCCCGCCGGAGCTGATGGACCTGCTGCACCGGATGCTCACGGCGGAGCCCGGGCAGCGGCCGGGCACCGAACAGATCGCCGCGGAGCTCGACGCCACCCTGGCCTCCCTGAGCACACCCGCCAGGCGGGCAGGCGGGCAGGCGGGCGGACCGCCGGCCGGGCAGGCGGGCGGGCTGGCAGGCGGAAGCGCCCGGGGTCCTTCCGCCGGGCCGCCCCCGGCTACCACCGACCAGTTCCCCGGACAGCCGCGCCGGCCGCGCCCGACGACGCCGCGGCGACGGTTCCCGCGGCGGGGGATGGTCATCGCCGGGCCGGTGGCGCTGCTCGCGCTGGCGGCGGTGCTGCTCGTCCTGCTCACCGGCGGCGGCGAGGACGCGGCCGACGGCACGCCCCCGCCGGTCGATCCCGGGGCCACGGAGGTGAGCACGCCCCCGGAAACCGGCTCGGCGACCGGGCTGACGCCGCCCCCCGGTCCGTCGTCGGCGCCCGTCGGGACCACCGAGGGTGCTCCCCCGGGCCCGACGGGCTCCTGCGGATACCAGGCGGCGACGGTGGCCGACTACCGCGACCGGCGGTTCACGGAACGGTTCATGTGCTCGACCAGCGTGAACTCCCCCGTGTACGCGAACGTCGCCGCCGGCGCGGGCGAGCCGCTCGATGACTCCGGGCTCATGCGCGCGTCCGCCACGGTCTGGGTGATCTGCCAGCTCGAGGGACGGGCGAACCCCGTTCTCGACGGAAAGACGAGCACCTGGTGGCTCTACACCCAGGGGGACCTCTCCCGCCCGAACGCCTTCGGGTACACCGGGAGCTGGGGCTACCTGCCCGCGACCGCGGTGCGTGACGGCGTCCAGGGCGAGCCCGTTCCCGGCGTCCCCGTCTGTGCCGGCCCGCTCTGAGAATCCGGGCGTCGCCGAATCCGCCCCGTCGTTCGCCACGCGGGATGCGTCGGACCCGGCCGATCGACGATAGTCAGCACGGGAGACCGCCCGGCGCCCGGCCGGGGCGACTACGCGAGGAGCGCGCACGTGGCAGGACTCGACCGCGATGGTGACGTGTTCGTCCTGGACCTGGGCGACGGGGAGAACCGGCTGAACCCGGCCGCGGTCGCCGCCATCAACGCCCGCCTCGACGAGGTGACCGCCGCGGCCGGGCCGAAAGCGCTGGTAACGACCGCCGAGGGCAAGTTCTGGAGCAACGGGTTCGACCTCGCGTGGATGACCGCGAACCCCGGTGAGATCGGGCCGTTCATCCAGTCGGTGCGGGTGCTGTTCGCGCGGATGGTGACGCTGGCGCTGCCGACCGTCGCCGCGGTCGGCGGGCACGCCTTCGGCGCCGGGGCCGTTCTCGCGCTGACCCACGACCAACAGGTCATGCGGGTCGACCGGGGCTACTTCTGTCTGCCCGAGGTCGACGTCGACATCCCCTTCAGCATCGGGATCACCGAGCTGATCCGGGCGCGCATGCCGGTGCGCACGGCGCACGAGGCGATGACGACCGGCCGCAGGTACGGCGGCGACGACGCGCTCGCGGCCGGCATCATCGACGGCGTCGCCGACCAGGAGAAGGTCCTGGCGACGGCGATCGCGATGGCCCGCCCACTCACCGGCAAGGCGTCACGGACGCTGGGGACCATCAAGTCGAGGCTGTACGCGACCGCGGTCGCGGGCCTCGTGTCGGGCGAGGCCGTCGAGGTCCCGGTCTGACGCCCGTCGACCGGGTGATCCGCTGGCCTACGGGGTGATCGCCGGCCAGTCGCCGCCCTGCGGGAGCGGGTGCCGGAACAGCCTCGCGGCGTTGCCACCGGCGATCATCACGGCCTCGTGCCGCGGGATGTCGGCGAAACGCTTGCGCAGCAGGTCCTGCGAGCCCGGCCAGGTCGAGTCGGCGTGCGGGAAGTCCGTCTCGAACAGGATGTGGTCGATCCCGATCATGTGACGCTGGTCGAGCGTGCCGGGGTCGTCCAGCATGCAGAAGTAGAAGTTCCGGCGCAGCGCCTCGCTCGGCGTCACGTCGTACGTCCACGGCGTGCCGCCGCTGCCGGAGTGCTCGAGCACGTAGTCGAGGCGGTTGATCGCCATCGGCACCCAGCCGATGCCACCCTCGCTCAGCGCGATCCTGAGGTTCGGGTAGAGCGCCGGGATGCCCGCCCACACCCAGTCCACGGCCGCACAGAACGCGCCCGCCGGGAAGAGCGACGTCTGCACGTTCAGGCCGCCGCCCGGCGAGCCCTGCAGGACGAAGCCGCTCGCGCCGCAGTGCAGCGAAATGACCGTGTCGGTCTCCTCGCACGCCTTGAAGAACGGCTCCCAGTGCCTGTGGTTGGTGATCGGCGGAAGCTTGAGCAGATGCGGCGACTCGAGGAACGACACCGAGGTGAAGCCGAGCTCGGCGTTGCGGCGGATCTCCTCGGCGGCGACCTCGGGGTCCTTGAACCAGGGCAGCTGCATCGGGATGAAGCGCTCCGGGTACGCCCCGTGCCACTCCTCGATCATCCAGCTGTTCCAGGCACGGACCGCGGCGAACCCGACCTCCTGGTCGTTGTTCATCGACAGCACGCGGCCGGTGAAGCCCCACGCCCCGGAGGGGAAGCACAGTGACGCCCAGATGCCGTCGAGGTCCATGTCCTTCACACGGGCATGGACGTCCCACGCGGACCGGCGCATCTCGCTGAAGTTCAGCGGGTCGAGGTTCCACTCGGACTGCGGGCGCCCGGCGACGACACTCATTCCGTTGTCACGGTAGAGCCGGTCGCGGTAGACCCAGGCCTCCGAACCGTCCGGCGTCGTGATCACCTGAGGTGCCTTGTCCCGAAGGTTCGCCGGGAACCGCTTGACGAAGATGTCGGCAGGCTCGGTCAGATGATCGTCCACCGAGACGATCGAGTAGCTGCGTTCCTGCGGCTCTGGGTCCGGAAGCAGCTGCCAGTTCGGCCTCGGCATGATGCGCTCCTAGTTCTCGCCGATCAGACGCGCCAGCGATTGTTCGCGAGCGTTTACTCTCTACGATCCTAGCCGCACCCGCAAGGGCGGGGCGTCCGATCCGAGGCGGGGTCCAGGTCCCCCTCGACGCCGGGGCGGGTCTCAGCCGAGGGCCAGCTCCTGGGCGGTCGAGGCGACCAGCAGGCCGTCCCGGTCGAAGAAGGTGGCCCGGGTGAACGTCCGCGGGCCCGCGCCGGACGGGCTGTCCTGGACGAGGAGCAGCCACTCGTCGGCACGGAACGGGCGGTGGAACCAGGCGGCATGGTCGAGCGCCGCCGCCCGGGACGGTTCCCCGCCGACCGGCGCGCGGGCAGCTGGCGGCGGCCAGTTGGCGAGGGCGGCCGCGGCGTGGCCGGCGATGTAGGTCAGCGCGCCGGCGTGCAGGCGCTGGTCGTCCGGTAGCCCCTCGACGAGGCGCACCCAGGCGATCGGGCGCCCCGGCCCCTTCCCACCAGACCGGGCGCCCCTACCCGCTGGACCACCGGCAGCGGTTCCTGGGCCGGCCGCGGAGCCCGGGCCAGCAGCGGAGCCCGGGCCAGCAGCGGGGGCTGGGCCGGCTGCCAGCCGCAGGTCGACGAGCAGGTCGCCCAGCTCCCGGGGGTCGGTGCGCCAGCGCTCCAGGGCCTCGGGGGATGGCACGCGGGGAGCGCGCAACTGGTGTCCGCCGCGCCAGCCCCGCTGGTACGACAGGTGCATCGCGCAGACCACCTCACCGGCCTGCACCCCCGTCACCCGCCGGGTCACGGACGTGGCCCCGTCCCGGACCCGGTCGACGAGGTACACGACCGAGTGCTCCTCGCGCGGAGGGCGCGGGAACTGGGCCTGCACCGAGTGCAGGGGATGCCCCGAACCCACCGTCCGGCCGGCCGCGAGCTGCCCCTGGACGGCGATCTGCCCCAGGTGGACGGGCACGCCCCTGGTGCCGCCCCGGAAGACGTCGCGGTCGACGGCCTCGAGCTCGGCGACGCCGGGAAAGGTCGGTGCGGTGCCCCGAGCCGGTGGCCGGGCGGCACCGCGACGCACGACCCTGTCCACGGTTATCCGGAGCGGCGTCAGGCGAACCTCGCGGACCAGCCCCGGTGTCCTCGGCCCGGGAGTCCGGTGATCGCGGGTGGATGGGCCGTCCGGTGGGCGTTCCCGGCGGGCGGCGGCTTGGGTGGGGTCGAGGTCGGGGATGCCAGGATCACGCCGCCGGGGCAAAGCGCTTCCCGTCCGAGACATACCCGGCCGGCGGGGTGCCCGGATCGGGCCGCCCTTGGTCGGTGCCGGGGTCGCGCGGGCCGTCCGGGTCCCCCGCGGCCCCGGTCGGCGGATCTCCCGGATCCCGCGGATCCCGTGCGTCCCGCAGCCGGCGGAGCTCGGTGGCCACGGTGCTCGGGGCCAGCGTCCGGCGGATCCGCGCTCGGCGTGTCGTGCGCTCGCGCAGGGCCCGCTCGAACCGGTCGAGGAGGCGGCAGGCCTCGTCCGCGGCGCGGCGGCCGGGGGTGCCCTCCCATTCCACCGCGGTCACGGGGGCGAACAGGGCGAGGGTCACGATGTCGGCCAGCTCGCGGATCGCCGTCTCGCCGGACGGGCCCACCTCGGCCGCGGCGAGCCGGGCGACTTCTCCCGGGCTCGCGGCGGCCGGGACGGGCAGGCCCACGTCGGCGAGCGCGTCGACGGCCTGCCGCCAGGCGTCGACCACCCTGCGTCGTGGATGGCCCGCGCGGCGCAGGCGGCCCCGCCGGAGCGAGGGCAGCGCGACGGCGAGCGCGAGATACAGCGCCGCGGCGCCGGCGATCGCCAGGCCGCTCCGGATGGCCCAACGTGACCAGGCACCCGGGCCGGGCGGCGTGGCCGCCGGGGTGGAGTCCTCCGTGGCCCGGGTGGCCGGTGCCGTGGTCTCGACCGCGGAGCGCAGGGCGAGGTCGATCAGTTCCGCCTGCTCGGGGGTCTCGCCCGGATTCGATCCCGCCACGCTCGCGCCGCGGGCGTCCGCGGCCGGCGGGGTGGGGAAGAACGGCAGCCAGCCGGCGCCGTCGAAGCGCACCTCGGCCCAGGCGAGCGCGTCGGCGCCGTGCACGGTGCGGGGCTGGCCGTCCACCGCGGGGGGCGCGGTGAATCCCACGGCAAGCCGGGCGGGCAGCCCCAGGATGCGGGCCGCGAGGACGAAGGCGGTCGCGAACTGCTCGGACGTCCCGCGGTGGGTGTGGGCGAGGAAGTGGTCGATGTGCCCGTACGAGTGTCCGGGTGGGACGGCCGGGTCGAAGGTGAAGGTCGCGCTCAGGTACTGCCGCAGCAGCGCGGCCCGTTGGAACGGGGTGCTCCCCCGGGCCGTCGCGATATCCGCCAGACGGCCGAGGATGGCCGGCGGGTCGGCGGGGACCTCGAGGTCGGGATCGGGCCCGCCCGTTCGGGCGGTGCCGGCGTCGAACCTGGGGAGATCCGCCGGCGCGGGCCGGGGGTCCGGCGCTGAAGTGATCTCGTAACGGTCGCCGGGAAGCAGCGGACGGTCGTTCAGCAGGGTTCCGGTGCCGGGATCGACCCGGACACCGGTGGGGGCGCCCACCAGACGCCCGTCCGACGGGAGGATCCGCCCGCCCAGTCCGGCGATCTCGATGACCTGCCGCATCTCGCCCACCGGTGCCGGGCCGGGCCCGTCACCTGCTGGATCAGCGGCCCGGTCGCCGGCAGCGGGATCACCGGCCGGGTCGTCGGCGATCCCGGCTTGCGACGAGGGTGGCCCCGAGCCGGCCCGAACGAAACGGGCGGTCGACCGCCACTGGGCGCCGTCGTAGGAGTCGAGGACGGCGAGCCGGAGGGTCACCGGCTCGGCCGGGGCCGGCCCGCTGACGTCGGTGCGGAAGAGCACCTCGTCCGGATGGGCGGTCCAGCCGCCGAGTGCGCTGAGCGGGCTCGGCTCGGTCTGGCTCACCGGTGGTGTCGAGCGGTGGGTGCGGGGGTCGACGGGGTCCCCGCCGCCGGCCCTCGTCGCGGCCGTGCCGGCGAACACGCCGACCACGACCACGAGCAGTGTCGCGCCGCCCCGGCGCGCGAGCTCACGGCGCGGGCCGCGGCTCGCGGCCCGGGGCGCTCTGATCATGAGGAACAGCGCGGTCAGGGCGGCGAGGGCACCGGCCCGGGCCAGGTTGTCCCCGGAGGCGGGGACGGCCAGCGCGGACGCGGCGAGAAGGGCTACGGCGGCGGGCAGTGCCGGGGCGAGCGCCGCGCGGGTCCGCACGGCGAGCTCGGCGCCGAGCGCCGCGGCGAGCCAGGTGGGGGCGAGCGCGACGATCAGCAGGTCGGGGTCGGCCGGGGCGGGGACACCCATGTCGAGGACCCGGGCCCACCCGTCGAAGACGCCTGTGCGGACCACATCGAGGCGGGCCATGAGATCGCCCGATCCGGCGGCGACGGTGTAGGCCGTCCAGGCTACGAAGCCGGCCAGCCATACGGGCACGGTCAGCGCCGGCGAGACCGGGCGGCCGTGCCGGGAGAGCGCGCCGACCAGGACGACGGGCAGGACCGCCGCCACCGGCAGCAGCACCCACAGGTCCCGGGTCGGGAAGAGGCGGGTGAATCCCGTCCCGGCCACCAGGGCGAGGGCGGCGACGACGGCC
This sequence comes from Frankia sp. Hr75.2, assembly GCF_949319125.1. Classification (NCBI taxonomy): domain Bacteria; kingdom Bacillati; phylum Actinomycetota; class Actinomycetes; order Frankiales; family Frankiaceae; genus Frankia; species Frankia sp. Hr75.2. Next base: position 61,407 of record NZ_CASGGV010000144.1, read on the forward strand.
AGCGCGGCGACGCGGCGTAGACCGGCCTCGCCCGGGGCGAAGGTGGCTCGGCGGGCTGGGCCCGCGGCGCCGGTCACGATCCGCCGCCCGCGCCGCGCCCAGTCCTGGTCCTGGGACTGGGGCCGGGGCAGGGGCCGGCCGACGCCAGGGCGGCCACCGGTAGCAGCGGTCCCGCCAGGTCCGGCTCGGTTTCGGCCTGGCCCCATCCCGCTGAACCCGATCCCGCCGAGCCCACTGCCGCTGGACTCGCGGCCGCCTGGTCCGCGGCCGGCGCCCGGGGCGGGAGGGGCGCGGCAGGCCAGACGTCGGTCAGGTCGGCGGGTGAGCCCAGGTGGATCATCCGCACCCGGCCCGAACCGGCGGTGCCGACCATGCCAACCGACCCCGCCACGCCAGCGGCACCGGCCACACCGGCCATGCGGGTCGCACCTGCCGTACGGGCCGCGCCCGCCGATCCCGTCGAGCGGGTGGGCCCGGCGGGGGCGACCGGGCCGCCTCGTTCCGCGCGGGCCCGGGCCACCGCTTCCATGCTCGGGCGCAGGCGTGGGCGGTCACCGGGGGCGCGCCGGCCCCGGGCCAGCGCGGCGGCCTCGCTGCGCGGGCCCATCCGAAGCACGATCACCTGGCCGAACACGTGGGCCACCGGGGCGAGCGCCGCCGCCGCGTCCCGGTCGAGCGCGCCGGTCACCAGAACGAGGGTGCCGACGGGCCCGTGGCGCAGGGTACGCAGGACGTCCAGGGTCACGCCCTCGTCCGGCCGGACGTCGGCCAGCTCGTCGAGGAGGGACTCTGCGTCGGTGGAGCGTCGGCGACCGGTCATCCGCACCCCGCCCGAGGTGACCAGGCGGACGCCGTAGGAGTTGCGGGCGCAGGCGAGCACCGCGGAAGCGGCGACGTCGACGGCGTCCTCGAAGACGGCCGCCCCGACCGGGCCGGGCGGGTAGGCCCGCCGGCGGGTGTCCAGCACGACGGTGGAGGCGGGCTCACTGGGGTCCAGGTGCGTTCGGACCATCAGCGTGCCCGTGCGCGCACTGGCGGCCCAGTGCACCAGGCGCAGGTCCTCCCCGGGGGTGTACTCGCGCAGGGTGTGGAACATCAGCCCCCCGGACGCGCCACGTCCGCTCTGCCCGTCGGGGTCACGGGCCGGGGCGGCCGGCGGTGGGACCAGCGGGTATGCGCGGGGGCGGACCCGCAGGGTGAGACTCGTGCCGAGGTACTGGTGGCGGTGGGCCAGCCCGAACGGATCAGACCGGTGCACCTGCGGGGGCCCGATCCGGCGGACTCCCCGAGCCGCGGTGTCGAGCGGCAGGACGATCTCCCGGCTGGCGCCACCGCGCAACGGGCGGATGTCCACGGCGATCTCGGGCCCGCCGGACCCGACAGACCCGCCGGGTTCGGCGGGCACCTCGCCCGGCTGGGCCGGCAGGCGTAGGGCGAACGGGGGAGACGTCCAGCGGGAGTGGTTCACGATCGAGATGACCAGGGCGGCGTCGTCCCCGCGGGTGACCGCGGCAGGGGTGACCCGCGTCGTGACGGTGACCCGCGGCGGACGGGCCACCGCTGCCACCGCGGTGAACAGCGCCGCCGCGCCGGCACCGGCGAAGGCGGCGAGCTCCGCGTAGCGCAGGAGCACCGCCCCGAGGGCGCAGGCGGCCGTCACGGCGAGCAGTCCCCAGGCGGCGGGCGTGAACCCCGGCAGCGTCCGGGGGGTCGGCTCGCTCACGCGCCCACGAGGCGACGGGGCGAGGGGACCGCGTCCAGGACCTCGGCGACGACGTCCTCGGCGGTGACCCGGCGCAGCTCGGCCTCCGGACTGAGCACGAGCCGGTGGGCGAGCACCGGACCGGCGAGCGCCTTGACATCGTCGGGGGTGGCGAAGGCACGCCCAGCCGAGGCGGCGCGGACCTGGACCGCGCGCAGCAGCGCCACGCTGCCGCGCGGGCTCGCGCCCAGCCGCAGTACGTCGTGCCTGGTCCGGGTGGCGGCGACAACCTGCACGACGTAGCGGCGCACCGCCGGGGCCACGTGCACGGCCAGGGTGCGCTCGGCGTGGGCGACGACGTCCTCGGCGCGCATCACCGGGCGGAGGTCCTCGACACGGCGGCCGACCTGACGTCCCTCGAGGATCTCCAGCTCGGCGTCCAGGGTGGGGTAGCCGATGCGCAGCCGCATCAGGAAGCGGTCGAGCTGGGCCTCGGGGAGGGCGTAGGTGCCATCCATGTCGACCGGGTTCTGGGTGGCGATGACCATGAAGGGCAGCGGGACGGGGTAGCGGGTCCCGTCGACGGTGACGCGCTGCTCCTCCATGACCTCGAGCAGGGCGGACTGGGTCTTCGGCGACGCGCGGTTGATCTCGTCGGCGATGACGAGGTTCGCGAAGACGGGGCCCGGGCGGAACGCGAACTCGGCGGCCCGCTGGTTGAAGACGTTGGTCCCGGTGATGTCCGCGGGCAGCAGGTCGGGGGTGAACTGGATGCGGTGGCAGCCCGCGTTCACCGAGGCGGCGAGGCTGCGGGCGAGCGTCGTCTTGCCCAGGCCGGGGACGTCCTCGACCAGCAGGTGGCCCTCGGCGAACAGGCAGATCACCGCGAGCTCGACAGCGGTGCGCTTGCCGCGGATCACCCGCTCGACGTTCGCCACCACGTCGTCGAACGCGACCGCGAACGGGATGCCCCGATCCGCCTCGACCGTCATGCCGAACCTCCTGCTGGTGAGGCCTGCGTGATGTGGCGGGCCGCGCTGGTCGAGGGGGAGCGACCGGCGCGGCCCGCCGCGGGCGGCGGGGGGTGCCGCCCGGGAACGGCTCGGCTCCTGGCGCGCCTCCCGCGATTGGCCGCCAGTGCCCACCGGCACCACCGGCCAGCACCACCTGGCGGTGCCGCTGGCGACCTTTACCGCGGCGTCGCTGCCACGGAGCCGAACCGTTCCGATGCAGTAGACGACCGAGTCGTCTGATTCGTTGTCCTCCGTCCGGAAACTATTGTGGGAATCGTGACGAGGGTTACGTCGCCCTCGCGCGCGCGGGCGCACACCCGCAGGTCACCGAGGAACGATCCGGCCACATCCGGCGACAGATGTCACGCTTCGACCAAATCCTGTCGCAACCAGTCGAGACTGCAGCGCGTCAGACCTGTTGACGGGTCACCTCGAGGGCCGCGGGCCTCCGGGGGCTACCGCACGCCCGATCCATGTCACGACGGAAACACAATCCGACAACAACCATCAGTTGTGTCTGGTTGTGTCTTCTGGTCGTGCCTGGCGACCCGTCGCCGGCCTCCGCCCGGTCACCCTCCAGCCGGGCGGAGGCCTCGGCAGCCCCGATCGCAGCCCCGACGCACCAACCAGCCACGCCCCGAGCCCGGGCGGTTCGCCGCCCGGGAAGATCCGCCCGCGGCGAACCGCCCGCGGAGCCGCGACGCCCCTGGAGGTCCACGATTCCCGGCAGTTGGCGGCGCCTCCCGTGGCGGCCCTCTCGGCAGTTCGCGTGGCGGTTCCTCAGGCCGGCACGCGGTGGGCGTGCCCGCGCCGGGCTGGGCGTGCTGTTCCTCTGCGCCGCGGCGGCCCTCGTCGCGCCCGGGCGCGGGGCCGCACCCACCGAGCTCGAGCTCACCGACGGCGGCGTGTGGCTGGCCACCACCAGCACGGGCACCCTCACCCACCTGAGCGGACCAGCCGGGCGGGCCGACGCCGCGGTCACCGTGCCCGGCGCCGTCGGACGTGACCTGACTGTCGCCCGCACCGGCGCGGCGGTCCTCGTGGCCGACCCCGGTTCGGGCCAGGTGCACCTGGTCGACCCTGCCCGGCTGGCCTCCGTCCGCTCGGCGGATCTGGGACCCGGGGTGACGATCGTCACCTCGGCGACGGCGGCCTACGCGGTCGATCCGGCGTCCGGGCGGGTCCGGCGGCTCACCCGCGACGACCTCGCCGGCGCCGGCCCCGTCCTGGAGCTCCCGCCGCCGCTGGGGCGCGCGGCGCTGACCAGCGACGGAACCCTGTGGGTGCCGGTCCGGTCCGCGGGCACAGTCGTCGCCCTGCGGGACGGCGCCGCCGAGCCGCCGCACCCGGTCGCCCCGCCCGGCAACGCCGTCGACGTGGTCCTCGCGGGCGGGCACCCGCTCGCCGTGGACACCACCGCCGCCACCGTCACCGCCCCCGACACGGGCCGCGTGATCGCCCTGCCGCCCGCCGGCCCGACCAGCGGACCGCTCCCCGGCCTGCTGGCGCCGCCGCGCACGGACGGCGGCCCCGTGCCCCTCCTCGACCCGGCCACCCGCCGCCTGTTCCTCGTGGACGTCGATCAGGGCTTGGTGACCACGGTGACCATCCCGGACATCCCCGGATCGGGCCAGCTCGGCACACCGGTGGTCCATGCCGGTCACGGGTACGTGCCGGACTCCGCGCTCGGCGTGGTGCTCGACTACGACATCGCCCGCGGCGGCTTCGGCGATCCGGTGCCGGTCGCCGCGCCCGCCGACCAACCGCGGCTCACAGTGGCCGTCGACGGCGACCTGGTGTGGATCAACGACCTGGCCGGGCCGAACGCCGTCCTCATCGACGGCCGGGGGCGGACGGCGATCGCCAAGCAGCCGCCGGATCTCGCCGGTCTGGCCACCGAGGCGGCCCGCCCGCTCCCGCCTGCGCCGCCGCTGCCGACGGCAAGGCGGCCGTCGGCGCCCGGCCCGGCCCGCGATCCGGGGCCGGCCACGCCGACCGCACCAGCCGCGCCGACGGGGACGGCCGCGCCGCGGACCACCTCCACCGGGCCGCCCACCCCGCCCGGACGGACCACGCCCGAGCCGACCCTCGTGCCGCCACCCACTCCACCCCCGCCGACCGGGCCACCACCGACCGGACCACCGCGGACGGCACCGCCGGACGGCACGCCGCCGCCGCTCCCCTCCCCGACCGTCGTGCCCCGGCCGACCACCACACCGCCCGGGACCGACCTCGGGTGATCAGCCCGCGAAGTCGATCGCCAGCCGGGCGGGGTCACGCAGCTCGACGACGCGGAAGCCGACCCGGGAGCCGAGCCCCACGCCGATGTGCACGTAGCCCTCGTAGTCACCGGCGAGCGCGTAGCTGATCGGGCCGTACAGCTCACCCCCGAACTGGGGGGTGGTCAGCGTGGACTCCCCCGCGTCGCCGTGCGCCACGGCCGGGGTGACGACGATCTCGAAGGTGACCGGGCCCCGCAGCGGCAGCGGCGCCCCCGAGCCGGGACGGAACACCTGGTCGACATAGCCCGCTGTGTAGCCGGGTAGGCCGCCGGCGAACTCGAGCACGAGCCGGTTGTAGGCGGCGCCCCCCTGCACGTTGCGCGCGGCGCGCAGCGCGACCAGCCGCGTCGGCGGCGTGACCTGGTGCTCAGCGCGCACCTCGCGGGTCGTCCAGGTCGACGGGGCCGCCGCCGGCCCCTCCGCCCCGACCGATCCGGACGGACCGCCCGATCCGGGGGTGCCGGCGGGGCCGGCTGACGGGGACGTGCCGGCCGGGCCGGACGAGACCGCCGCGCTGGTGCGCGGTGCCGGCGCCCCGTCCGGCCCCGATCCGCCCGTGCCGTCGCCGCACGCGGCGAGCGTGGTGAGGGCGGCACCCAGCAGGACCGCCAGCACGGCGGCCCCGCCCGTCCCGGGACGGATGACACGCCGCGAGCGACAGCGGGGGCCGAGGCGGTGCGGACTGAGGCGGTGGGGGGTGAGAGAGCGCTCCACGAGGGCCTCCGGGCGGACGTGCGGGAACAGGGCGATATCCGCAGTGTGGGCCGCGTCCTACGAAAATCAATGCCGTCCCACCTGCGGATATATGTGTCGCAGTACGATTCGCTCGAATCGTGCCGGGAATCCGGACGGTGGCCTGGTCTGGGCTTTGGGGGGTACGCGGACCGTGAGCACAAACGGCGTCGAGGTTCAGCCACCGCGATCGAGTGACCCCGTCTCGCTGGGACGGCACAGGGTGCTCGGCCGTCTCGGTGCCGGTGGCATGGGCGTGGTCTACCTGGCCGAGGGCCCGTTCGGCCGGGTCGCGGTGAAGCTCGTCCGTGAGGAGCTCGCGGACGACCCGGACTTCCGCCGCCGGTTCCAGCGCGAGGTCCAGGCCTGCTTCCGGGTGGGCGGCGCGCACACCGTCCGCCTGGTCGACTTCGAGCTGGACGCCGACCGGCCCTGGCTGGCGACCGAGCTCGTCGACGCGCCGAGCCTGTCGGCCCACGTCCGGTTACACGGCCCGCTCGGCCCGGACGAGCAGACGGTGCTCGCGGCCGGGCTCGCCGACGCACTGGTCTCGATCCACGCGGCCGGGATGATCCACCGGGATCTCAAGCCGTCGAACGTCCTGTGGACGGCGCACGGGCCGAAGGTCATCGACTTCGGCATCGCCGCGGCGGCCGACGCCACGGCGATCACCCTCCGCGGACAGTTCGTCGGCACTCCCGGCTGGCACGCCCCGGAGCAGGTCTCCGGCACGGAGGCGACCCCCGCCGCCGACATCTTCGCCTGGGGCGCGCTGCTGTGCTTCGCCGCGACCGGCGAGGCGCCGTTCGGCACCGGGCCCGGCGCGGCGGTGCTGCACCGGGTGCTGGCGGCCGAGCCGTCCACCGGCCTCGGACGGATCACGCCGGGGCTACGCCAGCTCGTATCCAGCGCGCTGGCCCGCGAGCCGGCGGACCGGCCCACCGCCGAGGCCCTGTTCACCGAGCTGGTGGGCTCGCTGCCCGACGGCGCCGACGGCTCGGCCACCCGGTTCCTGCAGACCCGGCCGGTGGTGGCGACGACACCGCCGTGGTCGGCGACCATCCCGCCGACAGGCGACGAGGACGACCCGGCACCCGGTCAGCCGACGCCTGGTCAGCCAACGCCAGGCCAGGCGACGTCCGACCAGGCACGGCCCGGCCAGTCGACGCCGCAGCAGCCACAGCCGGGACGGCGCAGGCGGCGCCGGTTGGTCATCGCGCTCGCGGCGGGCGTGGTCGTGCTGGCCGCGGGCGGGACGGCGGCCGTCCTGCTGACCTCCGGCGGCGACGACGGCACGTCCGACACCACCCTCACCGCCGACTTCACCGCCGACGCGCCATGGCGGCTGCGGATCTCCGACGAGATCCAGGGCGGCGACGACACCGGCTGCACGATCACCGTCACCGACACCGCGACGGGCGACAGCCGCTCGATCACCGACGTCTACGGGGAGAAGATCTACCAGGTCTCGCAGGTCGGGACGTTCCGCCTCGGGGTGAACAACCCGGGCTGTGTGGTCCAGGGCCTGGAGACCGCGGGTGACGCGTCGCTGCCGTTCGCGACAACCTCGTACACCGGTGACACCGAGGCCTTTCACACCGAGGGCACGGTCACCGTCAAGGTCGTCGACTTCAGCGGCAGCGAGGACTGCGCCCTCGAGCTCCACTCGGCCACCGACGGCCGGCTGCTCAACTTCGGCACCGCCAGCCCGGACAACCCGGTAATCACCCTGGACGCCGGCGGCCCCGACCAGGTCTACCTCGCCGAGCCGCCCTGCGGGCTGCGGGTCCTCCCCGGCTGAGCGCGCCGGTAGGGGCGCCCCTGTCGGGTGGCGGCCTGGGCTTTCGGCCCGGTCCGGGGCGATGCTGTCACCGACGGAAACCGGGCACCCGCAGCGGACCGAGGGCATGCCCACCGAAGGGAGCGACGATGCTCGGGAACGTGTCAGAACCCCGCCCACGGCACCTGGACCCACGCGGCCCGGGCACCCGCCGGGCCGGCTCGTCCCCACGCCGCGCCGGGCCGCTGGGCGCGCTGCTCGCCGGGACGGTCACGGTCGGCCTGCTCGCGGGCTGCGGCGGCGGCTCCGGCGCGGCCACCGATCCGGCCGAGAGCCTGCGCCCGACGGCACGGCCGGCGACCGCGAACGTGGACGACGTCGCCGGCGCGAAGGCGTCGCCGGAGTGCGCCGCCGCGGTGAAGACGCTGCGGATGTTCGCCCTGGGGTCGCTCAACGACGCGGCGAAGTCGGGCAAGGCGTACATGGAGAAGGCCCATCCCGGCCTGACCGTCGAGCTCACGGCCGACGCGACCGGCTACCCCCAGCTCGTCCAGCAGATCAGCGCGGACCGGGCCGCCGGGCGCCCGGCGGACGTCGCGGTCGCCGGCTTCGACCTGCTGCCGACCTTCGCCGACAAGCTCGGCGCGCAGCCGCTGTCGCCCCGGTTGCTGCGGGCGTCCTACGACCAGCGGTTCCTGCCGCTCGGCGAGTACGGCGGCCGGCTCGTCGCGGTGCCGCAGCAGGTGTCCACGCTCGCACTCGTCTACAACGCGGACGTCCTGGCGAAGGCCGGGGTCGACCCGAAGACGCTGGGCACGACCACGGGGGTGCTCGCCGCGGCCGAGCGGATCAGGAACTCCGGTCAGCAGATCCAGCCGATCGACCTGCCGACGGGCGGGTTCGCCCAGTGGTACCTGACCACGCTGGCCAGCTCGAAGAACACCCCCGCGATGAAGGCGGACGGCCAGCCCGACCTGACCAGCCCGGCCGTCCGCGAGGCCGCCGCGTTCCTGGCCAAGGTGGGCACCTACGGAACACAGTCGAGCGACCCGACCACGCAGGGCCTGCTGCGCTTCGGCATCCGGCAAGAGACGGCGATCAGCGCGGTCACCCTGCCGTCGCTGGCCGCGGGGCTGCGCTACGTCCATGATCAGGGCGCGCAGGGCTTCAAGGTGGGTGTCGCCCCGTTCCCGACCCTGCCCGGGGGCACTCAGCACCCCGTCGCGGGCGGCAACGGGCTGTCCGTACTGTCGACGGACCGCTGCCAGCGGGAGATGGCCACCGAGCTGGTCGTCGCGCTGCTCGCCCCGGACGTGATCGCCGCCGGCACCGAGGCGTTCAGCTTCCTGCCGGTCGACACCGAGGCCCGCAGGCAGCTCGCGCCGTTCTACCGGGAGTTCCCGGAGCTGACCCAGTTCGACGCGCTGATTCCGGATCTCGTCCAGGCGCCGACCTGGGGCGGTGAGCGCGGCGGCGAGGTCCACGACGCGCTGAACGACGAGGTGGTCGCAATCATGACAGGAGCCGACCCCGGCACCACCCTCACCGCGGCCCAGCGGAAGATCGCCACCCTGGTGAAGTGATCTCCCGCTCGGGACAGTTCGGACCCCGGGCACCACCCTCACCACGGCCAGTGGGAGATCGCCGCACCGGGACGATGATCTCCCACTCGGGATGTGTTCAGACGCCGAGGGTGCGGACGGGGTCGGTGCCGTCCCAGCCCTCGGTGGCGGCGCGGACGAACTTGGCCATGCCCTCCGTGGCCGGGTTCAGCTCCATGATCTCGATGATGGTGGCCGGGCCGGCGGGCGGCTCGAAGTAGGCGTAACGGGTCGCGCCGTCACCGCCGCCGGTCCAGACGATCGGCCAGCCCGCGGCCTCGATCGAGCTCATGGTGGCGTCGAAGTCCGGGGCCCACCAGGCGAGCTGGTGGAAGCCCTCCTTCCCGGACTCGAGGAACTCGGTGTAGATGCTGGGCGCGTCACCGTGCTGCTGGATCAGCTCGACCTGCATGTCGCCGGTGTTGGAGAAGGCGACCGACATGGTCACCTCGCAGTCCTTGCCGCGGAAGAGCCCCGCCTGCGGGTGCTCCCGCAGCACGTACCAGGGGCCGACGCCCAGGCTCAGCCAGGAGGCGATCGCCTCGTCGAGGTCGCGGACGATGTAGCCGATCTGGCGCGCAACGCCGGGCAGGACGTCCGGGTTGACGGCGGTGGGCGGGGTGGTGGGCGAGGTGGTCACGGTCCGCTCCTCGGGTCTGACGCGGCTCCGGCCGGACCCGCGGGCTTGGGTTGACCGGGACCGAGCTCCGCAACAGCGGCCAGTCCCGCGACGCGGGGGAACGCTAGCCGTGCCGGCGGAAATGCGTCAACTGTTCTCATCTGTTCTCATCGCCGCTGGAACTGGGCCGGTAGAATTGATCTGTGCCCACCGGAGCAGCCGGCACGGGCGCTGACCGCAGTCAGCGCCGGGCCTCCTACCAGCAGGCGCGCTCGCACGAGACGAAACGCGCCCTGGTGCAGGCGGCCGTGGCGCTGTGGCGCGCGAACGGCTACGCGGCGACCACGGTCGCCGACATCTGCCGGGCGGCCGGGGTCTCCAAGGGGCTGTTCTACTTCTACTTCCCGCGCAAGGAGGACGTCCTCCTTGAGATCGGTGTGCTCTCCACCCGCGGCGCCCGCCGCACCGCGCACGAGCTGCTGCGCGGGCCGTACGACGTCACCGCCGTCGTCGCGGCGACGCTGGGCGGCCTCGAGCGGTCGATGCGGCGCAACCCGCCCGAGCTGATCATCGAGACCATCCTCGAGAGCTACCGACACGAGCACCGGGCGCTGGCCGGCGAGGTGCCCCCGGAGCCGGCCCCGCTGATCTTCGGTGACCTGTTCGACCGCGCGGTGGCGGACGGCGCGCTGCCCGGTCACGTCGACGCGGCGCGGCTGGCTCGGCTGGCGCAGTCGCTGGTCAGCGAGGGCGCCCGCCACTGGGCGGCCGGCGCGTACGCGCCGCGGTCGTTCGCCGACGTCGTCACCGAGGACATCACCGCTCTCATCGCCGGCTTCAGCCAGCCGCCGCCACCACCCGCCTGAGCCCGCCGGCTCCACCCCGGTCCGGGAGGATCCCTGACGTGGCCTCCCGGACCGGGACGACGCTCAGACGACGAGCGGCAGGTGCTCGTACCCGCGCACGGTGCTGGTGTGCAGCCGCACCGCGCTGTCGTGGTCGACCTGGTAGTTCGGGAAGCGGCGCAGGGTCTCCTCGATCCCGATCCGGCCCTCCATCCGGGCCAGCGCCGCGCCCAGGCAGAAGTGGGCGCCGCGGCCGAACGCCACGTGGCCGTCGAACTTACGGTGAATGTCGTAACGGTCCGGGTCGGTGTACTTGCGCCCGTCCCGGCCGGCCGATCCGGTGAGCAGCAGAACCTTCGCGCCCGTCGGGATCGTCGTCCCGTGCAGCTCGACGTCGTTCTTGAGCATGCGGCCCTGCACCGGGGACGGCGCCTCGTACCGCAACGTCTCCTCGACGGCGTTCGACAACAGCGACGGGTCGGCGGCCAGCTCGGCCCGCTGGTCGGGATGGGCCTCGAGCAGCACACACGCCCAGCCGAGCAGCCGGGCGACGGTCTCCGTCCCGGCGCTGACGATCTCGTTCGTGACCGACGCCGCCTCCGGCGTGGTCAGCCTGCGGCGCTCGCCGTTCCCGTCGGTGACCTCGGCCTCGGCGAGACCGGTGATCATGTCGTCACGCGGCGACCTGCGGCGGTCCTCGATCAGCCCGGCGAAGTAGGTGCGCAGCTTGATCGTGGCGGCGTGGGAGGTCTCGTTGACCATCCCGACGCCCTCCTCGATGTGGAAGGTCAGGTCGATGGTCCTGCGGACCTCCTCCCGGTCTGCCGGGTCGACCCCGATCAGCTGGGAGATCACCTTCGACGGGAGCTGCGCGGCGAAGTCACTGATGTAGTCGAACCCGCCCGCGCCGATCTGCGGGTCGAGCATCTCCGCGCACAGGACGCGGATGTGCTCCTCGAGCGCGGCGATCCGGCGCGGGGTGAAGGCGCGGGACACCAGCGACCGCAGCAGGTGGTGGGCCGGGGCATCCGTGAAAATCATGAAGCCGGGCGGCATCGGCTCCGGCGTCATGATCTCCAGGATCGTGCCGTGCGCGGAGCTGTAGGTGTCCGCGTTGACGTGGGCGGCGTCGATGTCGGCGTGCCGGGAAAGCGCGTAGAAGTCGAACTTGTCGTTGCGGTAGACGGGCTCCTCGTCACGCATCCGCTTCCAGAGCGGGTACGGATTGACGTCGATCACCTCGTCGAAGGGATCCCAGTATAATTCGGCCACTGTCGTAGATCTCCTCGTCGCGTTCACAGGCACGGCGTCCACTGGCACTTTCCAGAAGACAGTCTTAGTCGCCCGGCCAAGCCCACACAAACGACGAATACCGGTGTGACCTGCGCCACCATGGCCCCGAGTCCGGCCCGGTCGTGGTCGGTCGCGCTCCGGCTGCGGTCCGGTCGCGACAGGGGCGGACCGGGCGGGCGGGAATACAGGTGCGGTGCGCACGGAGATCCCTCGGGGACGAACGGTGTGAACGCCGACACTGGTAACGTCGGAGAGTGTCCTGGGCCGAACGCGCCGCCGACCGCTCGCCGTCGGTCCAGCGTTCGAGATCGCGCAGCATGCGGCAGGCGAAGGTCATCGTCGAGGCCGCCGAGCGACTCATCCTGCTCAACGGCGCCCGCTTCACGACGCAGGAGCTCGTGAAGGAAGCCGGCATCGCGACGCAGACCTTCTACCGGCATTTCACCGGCAAGGATCAGCTGCTGCTGGCCGTCATCGAGGACATCATCGCCAACCAGACCGCGCGCTACGAGGCGTCCGCGCAGCACCTGCCGGGCCCGGTCGCCCGGCTGCGCCACTACGTGCGGTCCGCGGTGTCGTCGCTGAACGCGCCGGGCTGGGAGGGTGCCGGGGCCCGGTTCATCCCCGCCGAGCACTGGCGCCTGCACCAGCTGTACCCGGAGGAGCTGGCGCACGCGACCCGGCCGTTCGCCGACCTGGTCGCCCGCGAGCTGACCGCGGCGCAGGAGGCCGGCCTGCTCGCCCCGCGGCACATCGAGCGCGACGCCACGGTGGTCGCCCGACTGGTGACCTCCGTCTACCACCACTATGCGTTCGCCAGAACGGACGAGACGGCCGAGTCGATCGGCGACTACCTGTGGTCCTTCTGCCTGGCAGCCCTCGGCGGCAGCCCGGAGGCGGAGCAGCCCGCCGAGCCGGCCCGGACGCATCCGCCGCCGGAATCGGCGACTCCCGCCGTTCAGACTGTCCTGCCGCAGCAGGCTCCCGCGGCCGCGCGGAAGCGACCGCTGCCACAGGCCGCGCGGTAGACACCAGCCTCACAGCCCGGCCCCGAACGCGGGCACGCCCGTCTCCAGCAGCCACGGGGGGCGCCGGAGACGGGCGGCTGTCAGACTCCGAGCAGGTCCAGGCTCCCGTGCTGGGCCACGGCGAGGCCGAGTCGGGCGGTCAGGTGCTCGACGATCGGGCGGTCCACCGCCCGGGTGATCGCCCACAGGTAGAAGCCGTACGGCAGGTGAGCCCGGTACGCCCACCAGGCGTCGTCGCGCGCGGGCGGGGTGACGCCGTGTGCGGCCAGCCGGCCGAGGTAGTGGTCGAGCAGGTCACGCTCCGAGCGGGCCCGCTCATCGGGGTCCAGGACCGCCGCCAGGTGGTAGCCGACGTCCAACGCCCACACGCCGTGCTGGGCGACCTGCCAGTCGATGAGCCCCGGGGAACCGTCGGCCAGCTCGTAGACGTTGCCGGTGTGCAGGTCTCCGTGGACGAGACAACGCGGCTGGTCACTGATCCCGGCCAGTCTGCCCATCGCCGCCAGCAGCCGGTCCGCGCGGCGGACGTCATCCGGCACCGCCGGCACCCGGCCGTCGTCGAGCTGGGTCTGGAGCTGCTCGGGCGCCAGGACCCGGGCGAGCGACGCGAGCCGGGGCGGGAACGCGGCCGTCAGCTCGCCCTTGTCCTCCCAGGTCGCCGCGTGCAGCGCCGCGAGCTGGTCGAGCGTGCCGGTGGCCTGTTCGGCGTCGTAGCCCACGAGCGGGTCGAGGAAGGTGGCACCGGCCTCGACCAGGTCCTCCATCAGGACGAGCGCGTGGTTCGTCTCCTCGTCGACCGCGGCGTGCACGCACGGCGGGGTCCGCACCGGCAGGGTGGAGGCCCACTGCCGGTATAAGTCGGCCTCGACGCGGGTGCCTCGCCCGCGCACGGCGGGGTTGAAGTACCCCTTGGCGCACAGCGCCGCCGGCGCGCCGTCGACCGCCTGCGCGTACTCGACCTGGAAGCGCACCTTCGTCGCGACGGTCTGCAGCCGCTGCGTCACCGTCGTGCCGGTGACGACCGCCCCGGGCCACGACTCACCCAGTACCGCGGTGAGCCACTCGGGCGATCGCACGACCTCCTCGTCCCATGGCGCGGGGCCGCCCGGGATGCTCATGACAGTTCCTCCGGGTCGAGGTCGAGCAGGCGGTAGGCGCGTTCCAGGTAGGGGCCGCGCTCCGACCTGCCCGCCAGCGGGAGCCGCATCGACCGACGGGTGTGCAGGCCGAGCAGGGCCGTTTTGACGCAGGCGAAGACCTCGTGCCAGAGCAGGTTCTCGACCCGCCGGCCGGTCAGCTCCTCCCAGAGGTCGATGGTCTCCTGCCGGGTGCCGAGACCGTCGAGGCGCGGCACGCCCTGGAAGGAGCTGTGGATCTCGTCGAAGTGCAGCCACCAGCCGAGATCGGCCGTCGGGCCGGCCAGCGACGCCTGCTCCCAGTCCATGACGCCGACGACCTCGAAGTCGTCGCCGAACATCATGTTGCCGATCCGGGCGTCGCCCCAGGACAGGCCCGGCACGGGCTCGGCGGGCCGGTTCGCGGCCAGCCACTCGAACAGGGTGCGCACGGCATCGGGCACCTCGTCCTCGAGCGCCCACGCCGCGAAGCGGTTCCAGTAGGTGAGCTGCTGCTCGGGGCCGGTGCTGCCCAGCTCGGCGAGGTCGACGAAGCCCACCTCGTCCACAGGCATCATGTGGATGGCGGCGAACTGGTGCATCGCGCTCTCCCACAGGGTCCGCCGCTGGGCGGGTGTCGCCTCCGTCAGCCACCCCGTCTTGTTGTAGACCGGCATGCTGACCGGCACCCGGCCGCGCATCCGGCGCATCACGAAGAACGGCTGCCCGAGCAGCGCGGCGTCGTCCTCGAACCACAGCGTCTCCGGGACGCGCACCGAGCCGTTGCGGCGCAGGGCGGCCAGCAGGTCGTACTGCATCCGGAACCGGGGGTCGAGGAACATCTGGTGTTCGGGCCTGGGCCCGATCCGCAGGACCAGGTCGTCGACGCGGCCCGCCGAGCGGGCTTCGAGCAGGATCGTCTCGTTGGAGACCCCGGCCCCGGTCGGATAGGTCAGCTCGCCCAGCGTGACGTCGTCGACGCCTAATCGGGCCGCGAGCCACGGGCGCAGGACCTCGACCGTGGCGTCGAGGTCGCGGCCCTTGGAGAAGACCGGTGCGACGCTCATCCGTACTGCTCCTTTCATCGCGATCGCGGCAGCAGGCCGGCTTCTCAGGACGGGGTGAGGACGACGACCGGGATGACCCGGTCCGTGCGGGTCTGGTACACGTCGTAGTTGGGCCAGCTCGCGGTCACGATCTTCCAGAGCCGGGGCTTCTCGTCCTCGGACGCCGTCCGGCCCACCACCGGCAGGTGCAGGCCACGGACCTGGATCTCGGCCTCGGGATGCGCCGTCAGGTTCCAGTACCAGGCCGGGTGTTTCGGCGCTCCGCCGGTGGACGCCACGACGAGGTAGTCGTCCCCGTCCCGCGCGAAGATCAGGGCGGAGGTGCGCTTCTCGCCTGACTGCCGGCCGACCGTGGTCAGCAGCAGGGTCGGCACACCGTTCCAGAGGTAGCCGACCTCACCGTCGGTCTCCCGGTAACGCGCGATGTGCTCGGCCCCGCGCAGACTCAGGTCCGGGGCGGTGTAGCCGGTCTCGCTCATGGGATGTCTCCTCACCCCCGAGGTCTCGGGGTCACCCGAAGACGACGGGGATCTCGGTCGCGCCTCGCTCGTACATGCCGATGAAGCGGGGTGCCTCGCGGTCGGGGTCGAGGCGCAGGTCGGGGAGCCGGTCGAGCAGCGCCCCGATCCCGACCCGCATCTCGGCGCGGGCCACGTGCATGCCCAGGCAGACGTGGGCGCCCCCGCCGAAGGCGAAGGACGGCCGCAGGGCGCGGGTGATGTCGTACTCGTCCGGGCGGTCCCAGCGGGCCGGGTCGCGGTTGGCCGCGCCGATGCACAGGTGCAGCACCGACCCGGCCGGCATGTGCACGCCGAAGAAGTCGACGTCCTCGGTCACCCAGCGGGAGAACATCGGGTCGGTGGGTGACCACCGCAGCGACTCCTCGATCGCCGGCCGGAGCAGCGAGCGGTCGGCGCGCACCGCGGCCAGCGCCTCGGGGTGCTGCAGCAGCGCGGTGAGCGTGATGCCCATCTGCTTCCAGGTGGTGCCGGAGCCGGCGGTCAGCAGCAGCACCGAGAAGGAGTAGATCTCGGCGTCGGTGAGTCGGTGCGTGACCCCGTTCTCGTCGGTCATCTCGGCCTGCACGAGGATGCTGATCAGGTCGTCCTGCGGGTCCGCACGCCGGGCGGCGACGATCGGCTCGAGCATCCGCACGATCTCGTCGGGCCTGGTCAGCGCGGCACGGATGTCGAGCGCCTGGTCGACGGGCACGCCGAAGCTGCTGGTGATCGTGAGCACCGGGATGGCCGCGCAGAAGTCCACGTTCAGCTCGGCCCGCCCCGCGTCGACGAACCCGTCGATGAGCAGGTCGACGGTCTCCTCGATCCAGTTGCTGATCCACCATTTCGCCTTGCCCGGCACGAACGAGGGCTGCACGAGCCCCCGGTACCGGCGGTGCTGCCTCCCGCCCATCGACAGCATGCTGTTCGTCGCGCCGTACGGGCCGTTGTTGGGATCCACCGGCCCGGCCGCCGACGCGAACACCTCGGGATCGCGGTAGGCGGCGTCGCACGCGGCGTAGCTGAAGGCGGAGAAGTGCGGGCGGTCGGGGTACGGCAGACCGGAGAACATCGCCGGGCCGTCGAAGCCGGTCAGCTCGTGGACGATCCCCGGGTGCACCGGGGCCTGCTCGCGCAGCCGGTGCCAGACCGGGTACGGGTCCTCCCGGTAGCCGCCGCCCATGTGCACGTTGTAGCTGCTGCGCAGGTCGAACAGCTGCCGGACCCGCTCGCGGTCGAGAGTGGCCGTCGTGCTCATCGGGTCACCTGGCCACGTATCCGCCGTCGACCGGCAGCAGCACACCGGTGATGTTGAGCGCGCGGTCGGAGACCAGGTAGACGGCGGCCTCGGCGCAGTCCTCGGCCGTGATCGGGCGGCCGAGCGGATGGGTGGCCCCGACGTTCTCCACCATTTTCTCCCGGGCGTCCCCCGAGATGGTGAGCCCGCCGGCGGCCATGAAGTTGGTGTGCGGCATCCCGGCCGGGCAGATCGCGTTCGCCCGGATGCCGAACGGCGCGCCCTCGATGGCCACCGCGCGGGTCAGCTGGTGCACCGCGCCCTTGGTGGCGCCGTAGACGGAGCCGCCCCAGGCGACGAGGCCGGCGACCGACCCGGTGTTGAGGATCGCCCCGCCCCCGCCCTGCCGCTTGAACTGCAGGACGGCCTGCTTGCAGCCGTTGAACACGCCCCCGAAGTTGACCGCGACCAGCCGCTGGAAATCCTCGGCGGTGTGGTCCTCCAGCTTCGCGCCCAGCCGCGGGGTCGGGACGCCGACGTTGTTGAAGACGATGTCGATCCGGCCGAACTGCGCCACGGCCGCCTCGATCGCGGCGGCCACGTCGGCCTCCTTCGAGACGTCGCACTCGGCTGCCGCCGCGGTGCCGCCGGCCGCCTCGATCGCGGCCGCCGTCTCCTTGATCCCCTCGGGCCGGATGTCGGCGCACAGCACCCGGGCGCCCTCCTCTGCGAACCGCAGTGCCGAGGCGCGGCCGACCCCTGAGCCGGCACCCATCACCACGGCGATCTTGCCGTCGAGCATCATGCTCGTCACGCTCCTGTTCCGTCCTGCGCCAGGCCTGTGTCCTGCGCCAGGCCCGCGTCGTGCGCCAGGCGCAGCGCGCCGGTCGGGCACGACTCGACGGCGATGCCCACCACGTCGGCCGGGTCGTCGGCCTCGGCGAGGACGACCGCCTTGGCCTGCTCGTCCTGGGTGAAGGTGCCCGGCGCGTAGTCCACGCACATGCCGCTGCCGATGCACCGCTCGCGGTCGACGACCGCGAGCGGTGCCCGCCCTGCCATGTCAGGCCTTCGCGAGCACAGGCGGCTCGGCCGGCGTGAACCGGTACAGCCGCTCGGCGTTGCCGCGCAGGATCTTGTACTGGACCTCCTCTGACAGGTGGCCGATCCGGTTCTTCACGACGTCGATGCAGTTCGGCCAGGTCGAGTCGGAGTGCGGGTAGTCCGTCTCGCACATGATGTTGTCCTCGCCGATCTCGTCGATGCTGGCGATGCCGTGCGCGTCGTCGATGAAGCAGCCGAACACGTGCTCACGGAAGCTGGCGCGGATGTCGAGGGTGTCCAGGTCCAGGGCGTCCGCCCCGGCGTGCTCGTTGAAGCGGACACCACGCTTGACCCAGTGGCGCTGCTTGTCGATCACCTGCTCGGCGCGCTCCAGGTAGTACGGCATCCAGCCGATCTCGCCCTCGGAGAGCGCGATCTTCAGCTTCGGGTACCGCTGGAACATCCCGCTGAACAGCCAGGAGAGCATGGCGCCCGAGGTACGCATCGCGCCCCAGGTCAGGTTCGCCATGAACGGCGCGTCGGGAGCGATCTTCGGCACCTGCGACGAGGAGCCGACGTGCATCGACGCGACCATCTCCAGGTCGTTCGCGGCAGCCATCACCGGCTCCCAGTACCCGTCGCGGTCGTGGATGGTCGGCAGGCCCAGCGGGGCCGGGTTCTCCGAGAAGGCGAAGGTGGTGGACCCCTTCGCCGCGCAGCGCTCCAGCTCCTTCACCGCGAGCTGCGGGTCCCACAGCGGGATGAGGGTGAGCGGGATGTAGCGGCCGGGAGCGCTGCCGCACCACTCCTCGATCATCCAGTCGTTGTAGATCTTCAGGCACACCAGGCCGAACTCGCGGTCGCTCGCCTCGGAGAACATCTGCCCGCAGAACCGGGTCACCGTCGGGAAGCACAGCGAGGCCAGGACGCCGGCCCGGTCCATGTCCTCCAGGCGGGCCCGCGCGTCGTAACAGCCGGGCCGCATCTCGGCGTAGGAGAGGGGCTCGGGGCTGAACTCCTCCTTCTCCTTGCCGGCGACGGCGCTCAGCCCGGAGCTCGGGAAGCGCTTGCCGTCGTAGACCCAGCAGTCCATTCCCTTGTCGTCGATCACCATGTGGGGGGCCCGGTCGTGGTCCTTGGCGGGGAGCCGGTCGGTCCACAGGTTCGGCGGCTCCAGGACGTGGTCGTCGACGGAGATCAGCCAGTCCAGCGGCAGTGATGACGTCATCAGTGGTTCCCTCCGGTCCGGGAGCGAGCTCAGCGGAGCTCGCCGATGGCGAGGTGCTTGACTTCCTGGAAGGCGCGGATGCCGTCCGGCCCGCGCTCGCGGCCGAGGCCGCTGTGCTTGTAGCCGCCGCCCGGCGCGTAGGCGCTGAACACGGCGGTGTTGACGTTGACCGCCCCGGTCCGCAGCCGGCGGGCGACGCCCACCGCCGCGGCGACGTCGGCGCCGTAGACCTGGCCGGACAGCCCGTAGTCGCTGTCGTTGGCGATCCGCACGGCGTCGTCGAGGTCCCGGTAGCCCAGGACACTGATCACCGGCCCGAAGATCTCCTCCTGGGCCGCGGGGTTGGCGTTGTCGGGGAGGTCGAGCACGGTCGGCTCGAAGTAGTAGCCGCGCTCCAGCCCGGCGGGCCGCCCGCCGCCGGTGACGACCTTCCCGCCGTTCTCCTCGGCCAGCCGGACGAAGCGCTCGCACCGGTCGCGCTGGCCGGCGCTGATGACCGGCCCGAGCTTCGCCGACGGGTCTGTGGGCGGGCCGACGGTGAGGGCGCCGTAGGCGCGCGACACCGCGTCGAGGACCTCGTCCTTGCGCTCGCGCGGCACCAGCATCCGGGTGGCGGCGACGCACGCCTGGCCGGCGGTGGCGGCGACGACCGCGACGGCCCCGGCGGTGGCCCTCCCGACGGCGTCGGGCAGGTAGATCTGGGCCGACTTGCCGCCCAGTTCGAGGGCGACCCGCTTCACCGTCGGGGCGGCCTGGGCGAGGATCTGCCGGCCGACCACGGTCGAGCCGGTGAACGAGACCATGTCGACGGCCCGGTGGGTGGTCAGCAGCTCGGCACCGGCGGCGCCGGCCTCCACCACCACGCTGAGCACGCCCGGCGGCAGCCCGGCCGCCTCCGCCGCCGCGCCGAAGACCAGCGACGACAGCGGGGTGAGCGGGCTGGGCCGCAGGATCACCGAGTTCCCGGCGATCAGCGCTGGGATGATCTTCTGCATCGCCATGATGATCGCCCCGTTGTAGGGGGTGATCGCGGTGACGACGCCGACGGGCTCGTGCCGGCGGAAGCTCAGGCTCGCCCCGGCCCGGACGAGGTCGTCCAGCGGTACCGGGTTGGCCTCCTCGTGCGACATCGACAGGTAGAGGTCGATGGTGCCGCGGGCCAGGCCGAGGCCGGCGCCGAACTGCGCCCGCTCGGCGAACCCGGTGGGCTGGCCCGCCTCGGCGACCATGGTGGCGACGAGCTCGGCCCGCGCGGACTGGAAGTAGTCGAGGAACGCGCCCAGCACCTTCGCCCGCTCGGCCGGCGGGCGGTCCGCCCACACGCCCTCGTCGAAGGAGCGGCGGGCCTCGGTGATCGCGCGCTCGATCTCGGGCAGGGGGGTGGCCGCCACGTCGGCCACCGAGGTCTCGTCGGCCGGGTTCTCGACGGCGAAGACCTCGTCGCCCTCGACCCAGGTGCCGGCCACGTACGAGCGGCGCTCCGCGATGATCGCTGCCACGGGCTCGTTCCCTTCTCGGTGCACATGCCCACACGGGGCGTCGGGTGACTGGTTCAGGTGCGGCAGGCCGGGGTCAGCAGGCCGGGCCAGCAGGCCAGGGTCAGCGGGGCGCGGTGCTGTAGACGACCGCGCCACCGAAGTGCGGCGAGGACGCGCAGGCGACGCCCACGGTCGCCCGTTCGCGCTGGCGCTCCCCGGCCCGGCCGGCGAGCTGCAGGTAGCACTCGAGCATCTGCGGGATGCCATGCATCCGCCCGTTGCCCAGGGCCCCGCCGCCGGAGAGCGCCGGCAGCGCGCCGGGGCGGTCGCTGTCGATCCCGCCGTCCAGCACGAAGCGGTGCGCCTCACCGACCGGGCACAGGCCGAGGACCTCGAGCCAGAAGTAGACGAACGGCGAGAAGCCGTCGTAGACCTGCGGCAGGTCGACGTCCGCGGGGCTCACCCCGGACTGTTCCCACAGTCGCTTCGCCAGCGCGGTGCCGCCGGCCATGATGTCGTCGAGCGGCCAGTGCAGCGGCAGGCGGCGCCGAGGAGGCGCCGAGGAGGCCTGGCCGGCGACGTACACCGGGCGGTGCGGCAGGTCACGGGCCCGCTCGGCCGAGGTGAAGACGAAGGCGGCGACGCCGTCGACCGGGATGTCGCAGTCGTAGCGGCAGATCGGGTCGCTCAGCAGCGGCGCGGCCAGGTACTCCTCGGTCGTCAGCGGCCGGTCGTGCCAGTACGACCACGGGATGCGCGCGCCGTTCTTGCGCGCCTCGGCGACCACGGCCGCCGTCGTCTCCCGGCTGGCACCGTAACGCTGGAGGTACTCGTTGTAGGGCAGGGCGATCATCGACAGCGGGCCGAAGAAGCCCTGCGGCACCGTCCACTGCTGCGCGCCGCCGGCGGTCCGCATCGGGTTGGCGTGGTAGCTCCCCTTCGGGTTGTGCAGCGCGCGGTGCATCACCACGTAGTCGGCCGCGCCGCTCGCCACGGCGTTCACCGCCAGCGCCACCGAGCCGGGGATCTGGCCGATGCCCTGGAAGCCGGCCACGTACCGCGGCGAGCCGCCGAGACGCTGGGCCAGCCAGTCGGCGGAGACCAGGCTGACCCCGTCCTCGGCCGCGTGCGCGCCGGCGGTCGGGAACAGCGCCGAGGTGACGAACCCGTCGACCTGCCCGGCGGTGAGACCGGCGTCGGCGATCGCCGCACGTGCCGTGTCGACGGCGAGCGCGCCGAGCGGACGTCCCGCGTGCCGGGTGACGTCGCTGTGCGCGTAGCCGACGATTGCCACCTGGCCCTTGGAGCCCGGCCGCGCGCTCACGACCGCACCTCGCCGGGGCCAGTGACGCTCGGCTCGGCCAGGGCGAACGCGGGGACGGAGACGCCGTCGGCGACGTCCTCGAAGGCCACCGCCACCGGTGCGCCGATGCGCAGGGTGGTGTCGGGGCCGTCCAGGAGCCGGCCGATGACGCGCAGCTCAGGCTGTTCCGCGAGCTCGACGTCGACGAGGAGGAAGGGCACTTCGCCGCGGAAGCCGGGCAGGAACGACTGGCGGACCACGGTCCAGGAGCGCACGGTGCCCCTGCCGCTCACCGGCTCGAAGGCGAACCCGGGATCGGTGCTGCCGCAGTGCGGGCAGGTGTGGTCCGGCGGCACGACGTAGGTGGAGCAGCGGGCGCAGCGGGCGACAGTGAGGACGTGCCGCGCCGCGGCCGCCCAGTACGGCGCCGAACGCTCGTCCGGCGCCGGTACCGGCCGCGTCGGCTCGGGCGCCGCCGCCGGGCCGGCCGAGCCGGGCCCCCCCGCCGGGCCGGCCGGTGCGGACGCCGCCGCGGGGCCGGCCGTCACGGGATCGCTCCGGCCTCGGTGAGGGCGGCTATCTCTTCCCAGGTGTAGCCGAGCTCGAGCAGTACGGACTCGGTGTGCTCGCCGTGCTCCGGGGCCCGCCGGGGCACGGGGGGCTGGGAGTCGAACTGGACGGGGACAGTTGGTAATCGGTAGGAGCCGCCGCCGTCGAGCTGCACCTCGCCGACGTAGCCGTTCGCCACCACCTGCGGGTCGTCTACCAGCTCCAGGACGGACTGCACCGGGGCCCACGGCGCGTCGATGCCCGCGAGCAGGTCCTTCCACTCCTCGAAGGTCCGGGTCGCGAACGCCGCCTCGAGCTCGGCCCGGCAGGCGACCCGGTTCTCGCCGCGGGCCCGCAGGTCGGCGAACCGCGGGTCGGCGACGAGGTCACCGCGCCCGATCAGCTCGCAGAACGGCGCCCAGTAGCGGTCGGACTCGAGGAACACCAGCTGGATGTGCCGGCCGTCCTTCGTCCGGTAGGCGCCCACGAGCGGGTTCGGGCCGTCACCGGGGCCGCTGGAGATGCGCGGGGCCTGCCCGGTCAGCGCGACGAGGAGGTCGGAGGACAGCGTCCACATGGCCGTCGCGAGCAGGGAGACGTCGACGACCGTGCCCCGGCCGGTGCGGGTGCGCCCCAGCAGGGCGGCGGCGATGCCGAAGGCCAGCGCCATCGCGCCGTTGCGGTCGC
Organism: Frankia sp. Hr75.2; assembly: GCF_949319125.1. NCBI lineage: Bacteria > Bacillati > Actinomycetota > Actinomycetes > Frankiales > Frankiaceae > Frankia > Frankia sp. Hr75.2. Next base: position 84,510 of record NZ_CASGGV010000144.1, read on the forward strand.
CCATCGCGCCCCGCTGGCTGATCGGGTACTCCCGCTCCTCGGGGGTCAGCGTGTACCCCATCCCGCCGCGGGCCCAGAACGCCGAGGAGTCGTAGCCGGGATGGTCGGCGTCAGGCCCGCGGGCGCCGAAGCCGTGCCCGCGGGCGTAGACCAGCCGGGGGTACCGGCGGGTGAGCTCGTCGGCGTCGAGCCCCAGCCGGCGCAGCGCGCCCGGCCGGAAGTTGGTGAGGAAGACGTCCGCCGTCTCCAGCATCTTGTGGAGGATCGCCTTGCCCTGCTCGCCGCGCAGGTCGAGCGCGACCGAGCGCTTGCCCCGGTTGGCCAGGGCGACCGAGAGGTTCACCCCGCCGCCGTCGGTCCCGATCCCCTGGGTCGCCAGCGCCCGGTACGGGTCGCCCTCCGGGCGCTCGACCCTGATGACGTCCGCGCCCCAGTCAGCCAGGAGCGCGCCGGCCACGGGCACGAAGACCCACTGGGCGAGCTCGACGACCCGCACGCCCTTGAACGCGCCCTCCGAAGCGCTGTCCTCCATCGGCCACCCCATCTCCGTCGCGTCGGCTCCGTCGCCACCGTGTCCGGCGTCACTGTAGAACGACACTCTCGTCTTTGGGAAGTCCATCGGTGTCGAAAAACTAGAGGTTGACTTCGCACATCTGGGTTGCAAGCATGCATTCACCCGCCAAATGCCGTGCCTGAGACAGCCATGGCCCGGTGCCCCGAGCGGCCCCCGGCGGTCTCCGTGCGACGCTCCGACCCCCCGCGTGAACCAGCTGAACTCTCTCAGCGCGCCGCCATGCCCCGGGCCGGCGAACGCGCCGGGGGCTCTCCCCATCCGACGTCCCACCGACGTCCCCCCGTGACACGCCGCTGCCAGGACCGGTCAGAGGAGCATGCCGTGGAAGAACAGGTCAGCAGTGCTCGGCGCATCCGGCAGTTAGCCGCCGAGCGCCCCGACGATCTGGCCCTGCGCCACATCGCGCTCGACGGCGGGGAGCCCGCCTTCACCTGGCGCGAGCTCGACCGACGCTCCAGCCAGCTCGCCGGTGCGCTGGCCGAGCGCGGCCTGGGCTTCGGCGAGCACCTCGGGCTCGGACTGCGCAACTCGCCGCAGTTCGTTCTGGCCGTGTTCGCGGCGTGGAAGCTCGGCGCGGTGCCGATACCGGTGCGCTGGGACGTGCCGGAGTGGGAGCTGGGCCGGCTCAAGGAGGTCATCGAACCCCGGGTCCATCTCGGCGGCGAGGACCTCGCGTGGATCGACTCGACCGAGCGCCTCGACGTGCCCGACCTGCCCGACGCGACCTCGCCGCAGATCCACGGCATCTGCAGCAGCGGCTCCACCGGCACACCCAAGGTCATCGTGAGTGACCGGCCGTCCGTCTACGTCGCGCGGATGGCCACGCCGCTCGCTGAGAGCTGGGGCCCCGTACCGCGCCCGCAGACGGTGCTCGTGCTGGCCCCGATGTACCACGCCAACGGGCTGACCACGCTCTACAACCTGCTCGGTGGCGACCACCTGGTGGTGATGGAGAAGTTCGACGCGGCCCGCGTCGTCGACGTCATCGAGCGCCACCGGATCACCACCTTCACCGCCACGCCGACGATGCTGCAACGCATCGCCGACCTGCCCGGCGTGGACGGGCATGACCTGTCGAGCATCCGGTGGTTCACGCAGGGCGCGGCGCCGATGCCGCCGTCGCTGGTGCACCGCTGGGCCGGCCTGGTCGGCGCCGAGAAGATCCACATGGTCTACGGCATGACCGAGGGCCTCGGCCTCACCGCGCTGCGCGGCGACGAGTGGATGGAGCACCAGGGCAGCGTGGGCCGCGGGATCCGGGGAACCGAGGTGCGCATCCTCGACGCCGACGACAAGGAGCTGCCCACCGGCGAGATCGGCGAGATCTACCTGCGGACACCGGGCTCCGACACCAGCTCCCACTATCTCGGCGCCGCCCCGAAGCTGCACCGGACCGCGGACGGTTTCCAGAGCGCCGGCGACCTCGGCTACCTCGACGGCAACGGCTACCTCCACCTGGTGGACCGCCGCGTCGATATGATCATCAGTGGCGGCGCCAACGTCTTCCCCGCCGAGGTCGAGGCCGCACTCATCGACCATCCCAAGATCGCCGACGTCGTGGTCATCGGCCTGCGCGACCCCGAGTGGGGCCGCCGGGTGCACGCCGTGATCGAACCGGCCGACCCCGCGGCGCCGCCCACCGCGAGCGAGGTCATCAGCTACGCGAAGAGCCGGCTCGCCCCCTACAAGGTCCCCAAGACGGTCGAGCTGGTGGACGCCATCCCCCGCAGCGAGGCGACGAAGGTCAACCGCGGCGCGATGGTGGCCGCCCGCGACGAAGCCGTCCCCACCGCGAACACCGGCGCCGCCCGCTGACACCCGCACCCGCACCCGCACCGGAAACAGTCCGTGCGGCGGTCCCGGGCTGGTCACTCGTAGGAACGGGAGCGCTCGACCGCACGGTCGACGGCGGGTACGTGCTCCCGCGGGACGTCGACGCCGTGCGGAGCATCGCGGCGAAGAACGCCGCGGATCTCCTCCCGGACGAGGCCGAGCTGCCCGCCAAAGCCTGAGCCACTCACCCGGCGGGGTGATGATCCGCACTACGCCGATCATCACCCCGCTGGATCGTGGGCAGTACGGTTCAGATCTCGCGGGCACCACCCCCGCGACGTCGGGCGGGAACCCCCGACGGCATCAGGCAGCCGCGGGTAAGCGGCACGCTCGCCCGGATTCGCGGACGCGGGCGGGGGGATTCCCTGGGTCGTTCCAGCCGCCGCGGCGCGACGCCGCCGGCGCACCGGCCCGCGGGCAGGGGGCCGGTCACGCCGCGGTACCGAGGGCCATCAGGCCCAGCATTCCGAAGGCGGCGACGATCACGGCCAGGCTCGCGGTGGTGGCGAGGAACGCCGACCTGCGGTCGGCGACGTCCGCGCGCTCGGCGAGATATGCCCGGTCGGCGACGTGGGCCCGGTAGACGCGGTAGGCCCGGTCGACGCGGCGCACGTGGGGACGTCGGGTGGCCCGGCGCCGGGCGCTGTGCCGGCCGCTCATGATTCGCGGGACCCGCGGCGAGCGGAGAAGCCCGGGAGAGTGCCGGCCATCTCCCGTTGGGATCGCGTTGATGTGAGGACCTCGGCCGAGCCGGCCGCAGACACGGTGGCCGCGCCTGTCCGGGGGCAGACGGTGCCGTCTTCTCCACCCATCGATGACCGCTCCGTTTCGCTAGATGGCCTGCGCTGTACTGGATCTACCGCATTCACGCCGGCGCACAGGGCAGGTGTGCCGACGGGCGGGGCGCCAGGAGCCGCCGACCTCGTCGCCGCCCGCCCCCGACTGGGATAGTGGAACCGTAGAGGCTTCCGTGGGAGCGGGTGGAGCGTCTGCCAGTCGGGCATGAAAGGTAGCCGGCGTGTTACGGCCGAGGACCACCTACCGACGGGCGGCGAACGGGTCGGAGCTGGGAGCAGGCCCGGAAACGGAGCCTCGGGCGAGGCCCGGAATCAGCCGAGCGGTCGGTTCAGCCGCAGCTGGAGAATCTTGCTCTCGACACCCGAATCCACGAGCTGGCCGGCCTCGTTGAACGATCCGAGCCCGAAGTCGTTGTCGTTCGCGACGGCGATCGTCCGTCGATCAACGATCGCAATGCCCTCAATTTTGTCCGGCATGCCCGCAACGCCTTCGAGATCGACAGCGAGACGCTTCGGCAACACGGTGACGCCGGCCGTCGCCGGGTCGGCGAGCGACTCGAGGGACGGAGCGGTCGCCGTGCGGTCCCACCGGCTGCCGAGGATGTTCGTCGCCCGGCGCAGGTCGACGCTGTAGAGCCGGGAGACGGCGTCGGTCCGCTCGTTGACCAGCAGGGTGTTACCGTCCACGGCGGCGAGCGAGGAGATCTTCATCTCGGACGGGTCGCCGTCGGCGTCCGGGTCGAAGGTGGCGACGTCCTCGAAGCGGTAGACGTACTCGCCGGTCACCTTGCGGCTGGCGGTGTCGAACCGGAAGATCCGCACGTTGCGGGAGGCGTTGCCGGTGTCGGCGTCGGGCAGCTGCAGCGGGCTCTGCACTGCGAGGTACAGCGTGCGCCCGTCCGGAGCCAGCGCGATGCCCTCGAAGCCACGGTTGATCTTGCGCCCGCCGAGGACGCCCGGCAGCGAGGCGACGACCGGGTAGTCAGCCCCGGTCAGACTGACGCCGGCGGGGATGTAGCGGGCCAGGACCTGGCCGCGCGCGCTCACCCGCAGCAGCGACGGGCTGTACTCGTCCACCAGCCAGAACTCACCGGACCGGGTACGGATCAGGCCCTCGGTGTCCAGGCCGTTCGGGTTGAACGGGAGCGGGGTCTGGGCGTCCCAGGTGTACGGGGTCTCGTCGAAGCCGTTGATGTTCGACAGCCCGGTGACCGGCCTGCCGTGCGCGGTGGTGATCGGCAGCACGTCCAGCACCTTGATCGTCGAGCCGTCGGCCCGGACCCGCACGATGGCCGGGTCGAAGCCGGGCACCGGGAAGGTCCGCCGGTTCTTGCCGTCGATCTTGATCTGCCCGTTCGGGCCCCGGTCGGTGATCGTCCAGAACTCGTTCGGGCGGCCGGCCGGGAACAGGTCGCTGCCGATCCCGCCGAGGTCGACCCCGCGGTCGGTGTCGACCGATCCTCGGATCAGCCCGTTGGAGAAGTCGGCCAACGGGATGTCGGGCAGCGTCGCGGTGGACAGCACCGTCGGCACGGCCGATCCGGCCGGCCCGGCCCCCCTGGCCGCGTCCCCGCCCGCGGACACCGCCGGTGCCGCCGCCGACGCCGCCGGTCCGACGGCGACCGCGAACGGCACCGCCAGCGCGATGCCCATGACCGCCGAACCCACGACCGCCGACACGCGGGTCGCTCTGCGCGCCGCGGTCTTCCCCCCAGTACCCGACATCGGTACCCCTTCTGCTCTGTTGTGGAGTTCCAGCCGCCCACGCGACCGGAATCGGACGTCAGGTGGCCGCAATGGCCCGCCGATGAATCCCGGCTGGCCGGTGGCCTGCCGGTTTGCGGCGGGCCCGCTTGTCGGCGGGACTACTTCGCGGCGGGCGACGGTCCCGCCGGGGCCGCGGTCACGACCGCGGCCGACGCCCGAGCAGTCCGCCGACGGCGATCCGAACGTCCCACTTGCCCCACGAGATCTCCCCTGCGCCGTCCGGAGTCCCCGGACCTGCCGCCCGTGGACTGCACGCGCCTCTTCATATCGCCCTACCAGGGCGTTTCGCCCCCGCCGGCGAAGCACCCGGGCCGGCGTCACGAACTGTTCGCACAGCGGGCGAACGCCGGAAAACTCACGTTCAGCACGAGTTCGACCTTGGGAACGCGCCGGTCGCGCAGCCGACCCCGACACCCGGCCTCCCGCGCCGGGCGTCCCACACCCGGCGACGGGCCGGCGGCGGACAGCCGCCGGCCCGCCCACCGCCGGATCGACGGCGGCACACCGGAGCCCGCCGAGCGCTGCCGGAAGGTCCACAGGCACTACCGGCAGATCCACGAGGGGGAAGCGAGCGGTCTGTACCGTAGCCTTCAATGAGCCTTTACCGCCGAGACCGGTGATAAGGGCCGGGCAGGCTGGCGCTGGCCATCACGGTGAGGATGCAGATGGACGAGTTCTCCTATCGCGACGGCACGTTGTGGTGTGAGCAGACAGAGCTACGCGAGGTGGCCGAAAAATTCGGTACGCCGACCTATGTCTACTCTGCGGCGACCCTCGTCGATCACTATGTGCGGTTCGCGAAGGCATTCGAGTCGATCAACCCGCTCATCTGTTTCTCCGCGAAAGCGCTGAGCAATGTTCACCTGCTCCGGCTGCTCGCCGGGCAGGGCGCCGGCATCGACACGGTGAGTGGCGGGGAGCTGCACCGCGCGCTGGTCGCCGGGGTCGACCCGGAGCGGATCGTGCTGGCCGGGGTGGGCAAGTCCGTCGACGAGCTGCGCGCCGCGGTCCGCCACGACATCCGCTGCATCAACGTCGAGTCCGAGGCCGAGGTCGAGCTGCTGGCGCGCGTCGCGCGCGAGGAGGACCGCCGGCCGCGCCTGGCGATCCGGGTGAACCCCGACATCGCGCCGGACATGCGTACCCCCGCCCGGACCACCACCGCCATCCGCGGCGCCAAGTTCGGGGTCGACATCGAACGGGCCGCGGCGCTGTTCCGGGCCGCCTCCACCGACGAATTCCTGCGCGCCGAGGGCTTCCACGTGCACATCGGCAGCCCCATCTTCGACCCGGGGGTCTACGCGACGGCGCTCGACCGCATCCTGGCGCTCACCGCCGGGCTCGAGGCCGACGGGCACAGCGTCACCACCCTCAACGTGGGCGGCGGCTTCCCCGCCGAGTACACCGAGGGCAGCGCCCCGGGCTGGGACGACTTCGCGGAGGCGATCTGCCCCCGGCTGCAGGGCTTCGTCGACCGCGGCGGGCAGGTCGTCTTCGAACCGGGCCGGACGATCGCGGCCAACGCCGGCATCCTGCTCGCCACCGTCCGTTACCGCAAGCGCGCGGGCGACCGCGAGCTCGTCGTGATCGACGCCGGGATGACCCATATAGTCCGCGCGGCGATGTACGACAGCTACCACTTCATGTGGCCGGTGACTCCGGTGAACAGCACCGTTCCCCGCTCACGGGACCAGCAGTCGATCGATGACCTCGTCGACTACGACGTGGTCGGCCCGATCTGCGAGTCGAGCGACTATCTGGCAAAAGGCCGGGCCCTGCCGGCGATGGTTTCCGGGGATCTCATCGCGATCTTCAGTGCGGGTGCCTACGGAATGACTATGACGAGTAACTACAACAGCCAGCTCCGGCCGGCCGAGGTTCTCGTCCGCGGCGGCCGGGCGGATCTCATCCGCCGCCGCGAGACCTACGACGACCTCGTCGCCCTCGAGCTCCTCGACGGCCTGACCCCACCACTCTGACGCCACCGCTCTGACCCCACCGCTCTGACCCCACCGCCCGGCACCCCCGGCAGGGCGCCGGCGGCGTGGCTCAGGTTGTGGCTACGTGGGTTTCCAGCCAGCGGAGCATCCGGGCCCATGCGTCGCGGGCGGCCACCGGGTTGTGGGTGGAGGGCCGCTCGGGTGTGTGGAAGGCGTGCTGGGCGCCTGGATAGCTGATCAGCTCGGTCGGCACCGGCGCCCGTGCGGCAGCGGCGCGCAGCGACCGGATCTCGTCCGGCGTGACCCAGGTGTCGTTCTCCCCGTACAGCCCCAGCCACGGCGTGCGCAGCTGGTCCGCGACGTCCAGCAGCGGCGGGGCGCCCGTCCAGTACGGGGTGCTGACCGCGCCGCCGTAGAAGGAGACCGCGGCGCCGAGGCGGTGCCGCACGGAGGTGAGGAACGCCGCCGTGCCGCCCATGCAGAACCCGATGATCGCGGCCCGGGACGGCGGGAGCCCCACCGTGGCCAGGTGTTCCAGGCAGGCGTCCACGTCGGCGGCGATGCCGGCCGCGGTCAGCGTCAGCATCTTCGACGAACCCTCGGCCACCGGCACCTCGGTCAGGCCGTCCCGGTGGTAGAGGTGCGGCGTCAGCGCGAGCCAGCCTTCGGCGCACAGCTGCTCGCACACCGAGAGCACATAGTTCGTGATTCCGCGTGCGTCGGGGATGACGATGACCCCGCCACGCGGCGACACTGCCGAAGCGGGCGCCGCGACGCTCACCGGAACGGTGCCGCCAGGGGCGTCCGCGCAGCCCCGGTTCTCGTTCCCGCCGCGGCCGAGGCGCAGGCTGACCGTCTCCACCGTCATGGCGACATCATGGCGAACGCACCACGGATGGCGCGCCCCCATCGGCAAAGGCGGGAGCACCTCACCCGAGGAGTGCCCATGCCCACCCCGTCCCCCTCATCCACCCCGCCCGCTCCGGGCGCTACGGGCGCTCCATCCGCGGCAGTCGCCGTCGCCGAACGCGACGAGCAGGGCTGGCGCCGTTGGCTCGCCTCGACCTTCCCGGCCACCTGATCCGGAGCGGCTGATCCGCTGACCTGGGCGGATTAGACTCACTCTCCGCCACATGGCTTACGGCGGGGGGGTACGCCGGCGATGCGCCGACTCGGTTCGCAGTACGTTCTGCATGCACCACTCGGTCGCGGCGCCATGGGCGAGGTGTGGCGGGGCGAGCGCGAGGCTGACGCCACGCCGGTGGCGGCCAAGATCCTTCGCGCCGAGCTCGCGGACGACAGCGACGTCGTCGAGCGGTTCCTGCGGGAACGTGAGCTCCTGCTGGGCTTCGACCACCCGCACCTGGTCAAGGTCCGGGACCTCGTCGTCGAGGGCGGCACTCTCGCGATCGTGATGGACCTGGTCGACGGTGTCGACCTGCGCAAGTACCTGCGCGCGCGAGAGGTGCTGGCGCCGCGGGAGGCCGTGCTCCTCGTCAGCCAGGTGCTGGACGCGCTCGCCGCCGTGCACCGGACGGGTGTGGTCCACCGGGACATCAAGCCGGACAACATCCTGATCGACACCACGGACCCCGAGCACCCGCGGGCGATGCTGACCGACTTCGGGATCGCGCGGATCGCCCACGGCCCGTCGATGACCCGGCTCACCGGGCTGATCGGGACGCCGAGGTACATGGCCCCGGAGTTGTCCGAGGGGACCCGGGCCACGCCGGCCGCCGACCTCTACAGCATCGGGATCGTCGTCTACGAGCTGCTGGCCGGCCGGCCGCCGTTCAACGCCGAACATCCGATCGCCATGCTGCGGGCGCATCTGGAACAGACGCCCGCTCCCCTCGAGGCCCTGCCCGGAACGCTGTGGGCCGTCATAGCCCGCCTGCTCGCGAAGTCCCCCGGCGATCGCCCGGCCACGGCCGGCCACGCCCGCGCCGAGCTGACGGCGGCGCTGGCGGGCACCGACGCGGCCCTCGGTGAAGCGAACCTCGCCGAGGCGGGCCTGGACGCACCCGAGGCGACAATGATCAGCGTCCCGGGTGGCGGCCCAGGCGCCGTGATCGCGGACCGCCGTCCCGACACCGCCCCCGCCGGACCCCACGAGGCCGACCCCGCCGGCGCTCCCGGTGTTTCCGACGCTCCCGGCGCTCCCGGCGCTCCCGGCGACACGGTCATCTCACCACGGCCCGGGATGTCCCTGTCACCGGTCGGGGTCCGCCTGGAAGGCCAGCCCGGGAATGCGGCGGAGCCCGCCGCGGGAGACCACTCGCACGAGACCCTGTTGTCTCCCCTGCCGGGCGATCTCTCCCCCGTGCCGGCACGCTCCCCCGACCCGGCCACCGCGCATGCCACGACCACCGCGTATGTCGAGACCACCGCGGCTGCCGCGGCTGCCGCGGCCGGGACCGCCGGGACCGCCGACGACCTGCTCGGATCGTCCCCGGAAACCGGGCGGCCCGGGCGGCGGGCCCGGCCACGCTGGCTGCCCTGGGCCGCTGCCGCCGTCGCCACCGCCGTCGTCCTCGCCGCCGGGTCGTGGGCGCTCGCCGACGCCGTCGGGGGCGGGGGCGGTTCCGGCACGGCCCAGGAACTCGCCGAGGTACGGGCCGCCATCAGGACGTCCGCGCCGGCCGTGGCCTCGTCGGCATCGGCCACCGCGCCGGCGGACCCGGCCGCCCCGGTCGGGTCCGCGCCGGCGGCGACCGGCCCGGGCACGACCGCGGGCCCGGCCCCGGCCGCTCCCGTCCAGGTCGCCGGATCACCGGCGGCCGGGTCAGCGGCCGCGGGTGGCTCGACCGCCTCGACCGCCTCGACCGGCGAGCAGCCGGCGCCCCGGCAGGGCGACGAGCCGACCGGTGGATCAGCGGTCACCGAGCAGCCACCCGGTGATGGGCTTGTGGCCGTGCCGGGGGTGCTGAACATGGTTCTCGCCGATGCCTCTTCCGCGCTGAAGGCGGCCGGCTTCTCCAACATCCCGTACCTGTACGACTGCTACGGATCGGCGAACACGGGCAACGTGGTCCGGCAGGAGCCGGCGGCCGGCGCCCGGCTGGCCCCCACGGCCCCGGTGCACCTCTACCTGCAGGCGCAGAACTGCGCGACCGTGCCGGACGTCCGCGGGATGTCGCTGGACGACGCCGCGACCACGCTGCGGCAGCTCGGGTTCACCAACATCCCGTACCTGTACGAGTGCCTGGGCGCGGCGAGCCTCGGCACGGTCGTCACACAGTCGCCGGCGCCCGGGACCAGTCAGGGCACGTCCGCGGCGGTGGACCTCCGGCTCCAGGCGAACAACTGCTGATCCCCGACCCCGGCTGACCCCGGGCCGGTTGAGGCAAGACCCCGCTCCCTGTCAACGCCTGCGGGGAACCGAGACATGTCTCACCGATGAGCGCACTGGCGTCCGCGCACGCGGGCGACGGCGCGGACCACGGCCACCGGCCCCGGTGTCGGGCGCCCTCGCCGTGCCCGCCCCGGAACGGGCACGGCGGTCCGGTCATCCGCCGCGGGACGCACCGCAACCACGGGCCTGCCGCGCCCGCAGCCACAATCGAGAGAAATCATCATTTTCGCCGCTTAAAAACCCGGCGCCGGGATCACGAGCGGCGCCGCTCCGGACGGGCGCCACGCCGCCTCAGATCGCTTTCCCAGGCCATTTACTTCCGGCGGACAAAGTCTAAAAACCCCGTTCTCTTGAGCGGGAACGTCGACCCGCAAACATGCCACAAAAACATCATCCACGAAAGGAGTCCGTTGCCTTAAAGCTTTCATATTTCCATGAAACCAGGTTCCAGATACCCCGAAATCCGCCGACGACGCCCGTCCCACAAAAGGGCACCCAGAACCGATCGTCACCGACGAAAGAGGCGCTCCAGCCCCGCCAGGAACAGAAAGACCGACACCGGCTCAGCGCACCGTCAGGCGATCCTTTGCGGCGACGACACCAGGATCGGGCCGGCCACCGCTCGGACGCGTTCCGTCCAGCAGCGTTGATGACCCGCAGGAGATGCGCACCGACCCGCCAGCCGCGAAGTGTGCAGGGTCACACATCACCCGCGCTCACATATGGGACATTTACGGCCGCTTAACTACATAAATCCCAGCACCTGGCGCAAGTACGACGAGCCGCGCCGCCCGCGGCCCGGGGCAGCCGTGGGGCCCGTCGACCGGCGGCTCCCGAGCCGGTTCCACGCAGGCCGCGCACCCACGACCGTCCAATCACCACAGGGGGTGACGTCCCAGCTCCCAGGCCGGACATTCACCCAAGGGAGGCGCGCCGCCGAACCCACGGGCGGCCCACCGCCTTCCGCCGGCCGCACCTGGCACCCCTAATTCACCCGCGTACGTTTCGCGAGCACACGTCACGGCCCGCGCCGGGCAGTCCAGGCAGACCGGCAGGCGTCACGGACACGGCCCGCCGGCACGATTCCCGCTAAACCACCCGATTCCGCCGGATCCACGCTCCGGCCGGCCGCCGTCCAGTCGACCTGGGGCGCCCGGAAGCACGCCCGCGGCCAACACCATCGGCCGAATCCATCACATTCGGCCCGATCCGATTCATCCCCGACGGCCACCATGGCCCGGGCGCCCCGGAAGGAATCGAGAGAACGCCGTCCTGCAGTGACGGAAATCATGAATCCGGCGCCTTACCAGATCCGTTTCTGGAGGGTACTTCCGGCCCCTTCCGTGATTTGGCGCAAGGCGGCCCGAGCATCGCGCGGCATGGCGGACCCGCCGCGACTGCCGCTATCTCCGCCCTGCTAACATCCAGACGATTCATAAACGATGAAGGTTTGGACGGGGAGCGCCGAACCTGGGCGCGGGCCGGAGGCGGACCGCCACGCGCCTCCCCGTCAAGTCGCTGTTTATCTTCTGTGGGGTTACTGGTGCGCTTAGGCGGATTGACAAGACGGCTCAGCGTGGCGGCGGTCGCGGCCCTCGCTGTCGCCGTGACCGGGTGCTCGAGCACGGGCGGCGGTGGCGATTCGCCGGCCGCCTGCAACAGCCCCGGAGTGACGCCCGACCAGGTGAAGATCGGCTTCGTGTACTCCGACTCGGGCACCGGGAGCAGCGCGCTCTCCTCGGCCCGCGCCGGTCTCGACGCCCGGATCGGGCTGGCCAACCAGGAGGGCGGGGTACACGGCCGCCGCATCGCCTACGAGTGGCGCGACGACGGCTCGTCCGCGACGGAGGACGCCCGTGCCACGACGGAGCTCGTCCGCGACCGCTCGGTCTTCGGACTGGTGACGGCCACGGCGTTCCTCAGCGGCTCGGTGGACAGCCTCGCAGCGCAGAAGATCCCCGTCTCGGGCCTCATCCAGCCGGCCTGGGCCAACTACCCGAACCTCTTCTCGTTCATGTACGAGGTCGCGCCCGAGACCGCCGGGCGATACCTCCAGCTCAGCGGCGCGAAGAAGGTCGCCTTCCTGATCACCGGATCGGGGGCCTTCACGCTGCAGACGATCGAGCGGTACAAGGCCGCCTTCGGCAGGGTCGGGCTCGCGACGGGCGACACCATCTCCTTCGCGCGGAGCACCGACAGCCCGGCCCAGGTGGCGCAGCAGCTGTCCGGCATGGGCGCCGACGCGTTGATCGGCTTCTCGACTCCCGAGGACCTCGCCGACGTGCTGGGGGCCGCCCGCGCCGCCAACGTGCGGATCGTCAGCAGCCTCTCGCTCACCGGGTACGACCGCAACGTCCTGCACCAGCTCGGGCCGTCCCTCGCCGGGGTCTCGTTCGGGGTGAACTTCAAGCCGTTCGAGATGGGTGACGCCCCCGTCCAGCGCTACCGCGACGCCATGACCCGCTTCGCGCCCGAGACCGTCGTTCCCGAGCAGCAGTTCGCGATGTACGCCTACCTGTACACCGACCTGTTCCTGCGCGGGCTCGAGATCGCCGGTGACTGCCCCACCCGCGAGGCCTTCATCAGCGGGCTGCGGAAGGTGACCAACTACGACGCCGGTGGCCTGATCGAACCGGTGAACCTCGGCACCAACGCCACCCAGCCGCTGCAGTGCAACGCGTTCGTCCGGATCAACCAGGCCGGCGCCGCGTTCGAGGTGGCCTACCGACGGCTCTGCGCCGACGGCTCCAGTTCCTGACCAGCCGGCCACCCGGCTGGACGGTCGGCCGTTCGGCCGGGACCTCGACCGACGAGCAGGCGGGGGGGGGGGGGGGGGGGGCGGGCGC
>NZ_CASGGV010000145.1:0-1511 GCF_949319125.1 Frankia sp. Hr75.2
CAATGGCCATGCTTTAAAGGATTCCCTGAAGATTTGTGTTCAGGGTGACCGTCTGGGGTGAAGGCAGTGGAGCTCGAGGCGGTGCTTGACCGGGATGGTGCCCGGGTCGCAGGGCTGACGGGTGGGGTAGACGCCGGGTCTCTTGCTCTTGCGGGGCGCGGTGCGCGTGGGTCGGTCGCGGATGGTGAAGGCCGGTTCGACGAGTTTGAGCAGGAAGGCGAGAAGTGCCTGCTCAGGGGGGGAAGTCCGCGCCGATCGAGTCGGTCGCGGCGGTCAGAGTGTGCCGGAAGCTGATTTTTGCGGGAGGTAGGCCGGCGGCGTCGGCGGCGGTGCCCATGAGCTGGTGCAGCGCCTGGTAGACAGCGAAAAGGGCCCACATCTCTTGGGCGACGCCCTCGGGGTCGCGGCTGCGCAGGACCGCCTGGCCCTCGCCGAGGTCGGTCTTGTGGTGGCCGATCACGGTCTCCACGCCCCACCGGTCGCGGTAGGCACAGGCCAGGTCCAGCGCCGGCCACTCCTCGATGTCGAGGAGGTCGGTGACCAGACAGAACAGCTCCGAGCCGGCCGTGCCGCCGGGGCCGGTGGTGTGCACGGTGTACTCGATCACCCGGACGGTCAGCGCCGGGCCGTCGGCCTTGCGGGCCGGGTTCAGCCGGGCCAGGTAGGTCCCGTCCGCCAGCACCTCCACCGGCTTCAGCGCGAACGACGCCTTCGCCCGCCACAGGACGTGCGCGCCGGCCGCGAGCACCTCCCGGGCCAGCGCGTGCGACAGGAAGTTGCGATCGGCCAGCACCAGCATCCCCGGCCCCAACGCAGCCAGCAGATCCCGGACCAGCACCTGCTCACCCGCCGTGTACGGGCCGAACGCCGCACCCAGCAGCGCCCCGGTCCCCGACTCGGCCGCTGCCACCCAGCGGACCTGCGGGAACGGCCCCAGCCCTCCACCGTTCGACGGCCCACCGAAAGCCGCTCGGTTGCCCGCCGTGTCCGGCACGTCCGACGTCGTCCCGTCCACCGCCACCAGCCGCAGCCCACCCAGCCACACCCCGGCCGCCTCCTCGGCCCCGACCGGTCCCGCCGCGTGCTCGAACAACATCCGCAGCGGGTCCGACCCCACCCGGCCCCGCGCCCGCACCAGCGACGACAGGTTCGGCAACCGCCACTCCCGCCCACCCGGACCACCCGAGGCCAGCGCCGCCGCCCGCCGCCGCCAGTACAGCCCGTCCACCAACCGAGACAGCACCTGCACATAGCCGCAGTTCCGGCCACGGAACAGCCACAGCGCCAGCACGAAGTACACCACCAGCCGCGACGGCAACAACCGACGCCGCAACTCCACCGTGTCCGTCTCCGCCAGCACCCGGTCCACCAGCTCCGGCGGGAACACCCCCGTCAACACCCCCACCGTCACCCGGTCCGGCAGCCAGCCCTCCGGCGACAGCCCCTCACTCGCGTCATGCGGCACATCACAACCCTACCCCATAATGATCAACTAAAGCATGACCATTGGG
>NZ_CASGGV010000146.1:0-1475 GCF_949319125.1 Frankia sp. Hr75.2
AGTATTACCCTGGGCATGAGGGAGCGCCCCGATCGGCAGATCCGTTAGGGGTTGAGTACCGTTGCCTTACTCGCTGGCGGACCGCCTTGTAGTAGCTGTGAAGGGCCTGTAATGGGTCTGGAGCCAAGGGGGCGGCTCATCATGGAACTTCGTCTGTCATCAACCGGCCGGATGGTCGGGAGGAGTGCGGTGGAGGAGCCAAAGTCGAAGGACAAGCCGTTTGCGATCCCGAAGCAGGCGGTGGTGGAAGCGTTCAGGAAGGTGAAGGAAAACCAGGGTGGGCCGGGGGTGGACGGCTGCACGATCGAGGATTTCGAATCTGATTTGCGTGACAGGCTTTATGTGACGTGGAACCGGATGTCCTCGGGGTCGTATTTTCCGCCTCCGGTGAAGCTTGTCGAAGTGCCGAAGCTACATGGTGAGGGAATGCGCCGCCTCGGTGTGCCCACTGTGGGCGACCGGGTGGCCCAAACGGTGGTCGCCGCGGAGCTTGGGAAAACAGTGGAACCGATGTTCCACCCGAGTTCATACGGCTACCGTCCGGGACGGTCACCGCTGGACGCGGTCGCAGCGTGCAGAAAGCGTTGTTTCACGCATCCGTGGGTGTTCGAGCTCGACATCCAAGGGTTCTTCGACAATGTTCCGCATGACCTCATCATGAAGGCGGTAGAGGCCAACACCGACAAGAAATGGGTGGTGCTGTACGTGAAAAGATGGCTGACCACGCCGGTGCAGCACCCTGACGGTACCCTGGAGCAGCGCGACCGCGGAACCCCACAGGGGTCGGCGATTTCACCGTTGCTTGCAAATCTCTTCCTTCATTACGCTTTTGACGCCTGGATGGCACGGGAGTTTCCCACCCTGCCATTCGAGCGGTTTTGCGATGACATCGTGGTGCACTGCTTCACAGAGAAGCAGGCCCGCTATGCGGGCCAGCGGATTGCGGCCCGGCTGAGCGACTGCGGGCTGCAGTTGCATCCCGACAAGTCACGGGTCGTCTACTGCCAGCAGGACGGACGCGAGGATTCCTACGAGAACACCTCGTTCACCTTCCTTGGCTATACGTTCCGGAAGCGCTCGGCGATGGGGCCGGGAGGGAAAGCCTTCAACAGCTTCCTTCCGGCCGTCAGCGAGGATGCGATGAAGAAAATGAGTCGCGAGGTACACGGCTGGCAGCTACACCGGTGGAACACGATGTCCCTGAACGAAATCGCGGCATGGATCAACAAGATTGTGCCCGGTTGGCTCAACTACTACGGCCGGTTCTATCCGAGCAGGCTGAGGCCACTCCTCCGCCGGATCAACGCCTACATACTGCTGTGGGCTCGCAAGAAGTACAAACGGCTGCGGTCGTTCAAGAGGGCTTTGAAATGGTGGAAGGAACTCGCGCAACGTGCTCCCCACCTGGTCAGGCACTGGGAATGGACGACCGAGTTCTGGATGGCTTGATGAGAAGAGCCCGGTGACGAGAGATT
>NZ_CASGGV010000147.1:0-1466 GCF_949319125.1 Frankia sp. Hr75.2
CTAGTAGGACTTTGTCGGGTCTGTTCGTGGTTGTACTGACTGTCGTCTTCGTGTGTGGCGGTGGTTGGTGTGGGTCCGGAAGAGATGGCCCGGGTGCGGCCGGTGATCGAGCGGTTCGCGGGTGTGATGTTCACGGACCTGCCGCGGCGGGATCAGCGGGGCAAGGGGCAGTTGTATGTGCGGGGGCTGCTGACCGACGGCAAGCGCAAGAGCATGGTCCCGATGGCCACCCGCCTCGGGGTGGATCATCAGCAGCTTCAGCAGTTCGTGACCAGCTCGACCTGGGACCACGCCCAGGTACGCCGCCGGCTGGCTGGGTGGGCGGCCGCCTTCCTGGACCCGGTCGCGCTGGTGGTGGACGACACCGGCTTCCCGAAGGACGGGCCGGCGTCGCCCGGGGTGGCCCGGATGTACTCCGGCACGCTGGGCAAGGTCGGTAACTGTCAGATCGGGGTGTCCGTCCATGCGGTCACCGATTGGGCGTCGGCCGCGGTGGACTGGCGGCTGTTCCTGCCCGTCTCCTGGGATGACACCGGCTGCGCCGACCCGGTCGAGGCCGCGGCCGTCCGGGAACGCCGGGCCCGGGCGGGGATCCCCGAGGGTGAGCGGCATCGAGAGAAGTGGCGGCTGGCCCTGGACATGATCGATGAGCTGGCCGGGTGGGGCATGCCGGTCCGGCCGGTCGTGGCCGACGCCGGCTACGGCGACGCCGCCGAGTTCCGCCAGGGGTTGACCGAGCGGAACATCCCCTACGTGCTGGCGGTCACCGCGACCGCCACCGCCTACCGGGCCGACGCGCTGCCGGTCACCGCCCCGTACGCGGGCAACGGTCGTCCGCCCGTGCCCACCTACCCCGACCCGCCGCAGACCTTGAAAGCCCTGGTCCTGGCTACCGGCCGGTCCGCCGGCCGGTACGTGGTCTGGCGACGCGGCACTCACAAGACCCCGGCCAACCCGAACGGACGCATGCGGTCGCGGTTCGTGGCGCTGCGAGTACGTCCGGCTAGCCGGCGTATCCCCCGTAACCCGGACCGCAGCCTGCCGGAATGCTGGCTGCTCGCCGAATGGCCCCCCGGACAGGCCGAGCCCACCGACTACTGGCTATCGACCCTGCCCGACGGCACACCGGTGCGGCACCTGGTCCGCCTCGCGAAGATCCGCTGGCGGATCGAACACGACTACCGCGAGTTGAAAGACGGCCTCGGCCTCGACCACTTCGAAGGCCGCACCTTTACCGGCTGGCACCGCCACGTCACCCTCGTCTCCGTCGCCCAGGCGATCTGCACCCAGCTCCGCCGCGACCCAAAAGCCCCTGCGCCGGCCTGACCCTCTACGGAGTCCTCCGTACCCTCCAGGCCCTGCTCGCCGTCTGGACCGGCGCCTGCCCCACCTGCGAGCGACCCTTCCATCACACACTCAACGTCACGCAACACCTATCCGGAGTTACCTAACGAAGTCCTACTAGC
>NZ_CASGGV010000148.1:0-1448 GCF_949319125.1 Frankia sp. Hr75.2
AATTTAGGTTAGGTTACCCTACACTGGTGGTATGGATGGTCAGCGCGGTGAGGGTTCGCGATGAGCGGGGGCGGGGATTCCCGTGAGGATGCGGGGAGTCCATCGGCTGGAGAGGAGGCGCCTTCCGGTCGGGGGGTGGGTGGTGGGAGGCGGTTGCCTCTCTCGTTTGCTCAGCGCGGGAACTGGGCGGCGCAGCGGTTGTTCCCCGGTTCTGCTGCGTTCTGTGTGTGCGACCTGGTGTGGCTTGACGGGGCTATCAATGCCGGGGCGTTCGCCGACGCGGTGAGCGGGGCGTTCGCGGAGACGGAGGCGCTGCGGGCGGTCATCTATGACGATGACGGGGCTCCTTCGCAGTCGGTCGGCGGGAGGCTGTCTCTGCGGACGGTGGTTTCCGAGGAGGTGCTCACAGACGAGGAGATCCGGTCTGTGGTCCGCGCCGGGGTGAGTGCGCGGGAGGTTTCGGGGGCTGAGGATCTCACATCGTCGACGCTGTTCAAGCGTGTCGGCGGCGGGTGGGTGTGGTCGTTCACGACGAATAATCTCCTGCTTGACGGGTATGGCACGTCTCTCTATATCCGTCGGGTCGCGGAGCTGTACTCGGCTGCGGTCGATGCAACCCCCGCGCCGCCGAGGTGGTTTGGTCGCCTGGAGGATCTCGTCGCGGGGTCGGCATCGACGCCGGGTGGGTCCGGCATCGTCGGTCACTGGCGTGATGTGCTTGCTATCGACGCGTTTTCCGAGCCCACGGGAAGCACGCCCGCTGATCTGTTTTCGTTCTCGTACCGGCCTGTTCCCGTGGCGCTTCCGGCGGGGGCCGATGATCGCCTGCGCGCGCTGGCGCGCCAGGCAAGGAGCACGTGGACGGATCTCGTCATCACCGCGTGGGGGCTGTATACGGCCCTTGCCGGGAACCAGGACTACCTCGCGGTGCGGGTACCGTCGATGATGCGCGGCGAGCCGGAGTCGCTGCGCGTGCCGGGCGCGGTCGCCCGCGCGCTGCCCGTCGCGACCGCTCTGCGCCCGGGCGCCACCTTCGCCGAGGTGCTGTCGGTGGTGGGATCGCAGGTCCGGGATCTACGGGACAACTCCGCGATCGAGGATCATCAGCTCGCCCGTCTCTGGCAGGGAGGAGAGCTCTCCTACCTGTCGCTGCCCTCGGTCAACATCAAGATGTTCAGGACGACACCGGTCTTCGGAAAGGTCGCGGGGATCACGGAGCTGATCAACCCCGGCCCGACCGGTGCGCTGGATCTCTCCGTCTTCGGGAGCCCGGGACGGGGCCTGCGGATGGATATCTCCGGCCGGTCTCCGCTCGTGCCGACAGACGCGGCCGGCCAGCACGCAGCGGCGTTCACCGTGTTCCTCGGCCACCTCCTCGGCGGCCCTGCGGGCATGACGCTCCACGAACTCGCGGATCTCACGATCACTCCCTCTTCGGTCGATGCCGG
>NZ_CASGGV010000149.1:0-1443 GCF_949319125.1 Frankia sp. Hr75.2
CAGGACTCCCTCAGCGGGCTGGCCACGTGCCGGCCGCGCCTTCATGGCATCGGATGATCGGTAGGTCGGATGATCGGTGGGGATGAATCTGTACGGGCCTATACGACGATCGGGAGCTTCTCGTAGCCGCGGACGGTGCTGGTGTGCAGCCGTGCCGCGTTGTCCCGGTCGACCTCCCAGGTCGGGAAGCGGCGCAGGGTCTCCTCCAGCGCGATACGCCCCTCCATCCGGGCGAGCGCCGCACCCAGGCAGAAGTGCGCGCCGCGGCCGAACGCGACATGACTGTCGACCCGCCGCCTGATGTCGTAGCGGTCGGGGTCGGCGTACCTGCGTTCGTCACGCCCGGCGGACGCGGTCAGCAGGATGATCTTCGACCGGGCCGGGATGGTGGTGCCGTGCAGTTCGACGTCCCGGGTGGTGACGCGGCCCTGGACGGGGGACGGCGACTCGTAGCGCAGCGTCTCCTCGACCGCGTTCCCCAGCAGCGACGGGTCGGCGGCCAGCTCCGCGCGCTGGTCGGGGTGCGTCTCGAGCACGTCGCACGCCCAGCCGAGCAGCCGGGCCACGGTCTCGGTACCGGCGGCCACGAGCAGCGCGGTGAAGTCGGCCGCCTCGGAGGTGGTGAGGCGACGGGTCCCCTCGTCGGTGGCGATCTCCGCCTGCACGAGCGCCGTCATCATGTCGTCCCTGGGCGCGGCCCGCCGCGACTCCAGCTGTTCGGACAGATAGGCGTGGAACTTGGCGGACGCCGCCATCGAGATGTCGTTGACCATCCCCTTCTCCGGATCAAGGTGGAAGGTCTGGTCGATCGTGTGGCGGATCTCCTCGCGGTCGGCCGGGTCCACCCCGATCAGCTGGGAGATCACCATCGACGGGAGCAGTGCGGCGAAGTCCTGGATGTAGTCGAACCCGCCACCGCCGACCTGCCGGTCCAGCAGCTCCGCGCAGATCTCGCGGATGTGGCCTTCGAGCCCACCGACCCGACGCGGCGTGAACGCCCTGGAGACCAGCACCCGCATCGTCGTGTGGATCGGCGGGTCCATGAAGATTATCTGCCCGGTCTTCAGCGGCTCGGGCGCCATGAGTTCAAGAACCGTGCCGTACGCCGAGCTGTACGTGGCGCTGTCCAGATGGGCCGCGTCGACGTCCGCGAACCGGGACAGGGCGTAGAAGTCCATTTTCTCGTTGCGGTACACGGGTGCCTCGTCCCGCATCCGGTGCCAGATCGGATGCGGGTCGACGTGGAACTCCCGGTCGAACGGGTCCCAGTACAGATCTTCTGTCACGGGTGACGGGCCTTTCTTCGTAGGACCCGGATTCGGCGGGAAGCACCGCTCGGGCGGGTGGCGCGGCTTCTCGTTGTCTCGCCGGCCGCGTGGCGGTGGATCAGGTGGTCTGTCGCTGCGCGTAGAGGCGGGCCCATTCCTTGCGGGAGCGGATGGT
>NZ_CASGGV010000150.1:0-1433 GCF_949319125.1 Frankia sp. Hr75.2
GCTTCGTCGATGCGTGCAGTTGGAAAGGAGGGGCCCGGTGAGTGCCATGGTTGCTAGTCCCGCCGCTGGTGGATCCCGTGGGGATTCGGTCCGTGCCTTGCAGCACACGCTTTACCGGACGGCCAAGGCCGATCCCGGACGGAGGTTCCATGCGCTCTCGGACAAGGTCCACCGTAGGGACGTCTTGGAGCGCGCGTGGGTTCAGGTGCGCGCCAACAAGGGGGCATCTGGCGTCGACCACACCACGGTGGTCCAGGTCGAGGAGTACGGGGTTTCCCTGCTCCTGGATGAGTTGGCCGCCGAGCTGCGGGAAGGAACGTATCGGCCGCTACCGCTGCGGCGGGTCCTGATCCCGAAATCTGGGGTGAAGGGCGGGTTCAGGCCGCTGTCGATTCCCGCTGTTCGTGACCGCATCGTGCAGACAGCTACGAGGATCGTGCTCGAGCCGGTCTTCGAGGCTGATATGGCCGAATGTTCGTTCGGGTTCCGCCCACGGCGTTCGGCGCACGACGCCCTGCGGGTCCTCGTGGACGAGGCCGCGCGGGGCAGGCGGTGGGTGGTGGAGACGGATATCGCCGACTGCTTTACGGCGATCCCGTTGGATGGGTTGATGCGGGCGGTCGAGGAACGGGTCTGTGACCAGGGCCTGCTCAGGCTGGTGCGCGGGATCCTGCGTGCTGGTGTGATGCGGGACGGCGAGGTCCGGCGGAAGGTCAGTGGGGTCCCGCAAGGGGGTCCTTTGTCGCCGTTACTCTGTAATGTCTACCTGCACCGGCTGGATCGGTCGTGGGATGAGGGTGACGGGGCGCTGGTACGTTTTGCCGACGACCTGGTCGTGATGTGCTGGTCGCAAAGCCAGGCGGAGCGGGCGCTGGAGTGCCTGACCCGGTTGCTGGCTGACCTGGGCTTGGAGCCCAAGGCGGCCAAGACCCGTATCGTCTGCCTTCAGCCTGGTGGAGGGGGCTTTGATTTTCTGGGCTTTCACCACCGGCTCGTGCGGTCCCGAGGAGACCGCGGCAGGCGAAAGGTGACGTTCCTCGCTCGCTGGCCTTCGGACAGGGCGATGCGGCATGCCCGTGACCGGATTCGGGAGATTACCGACCGGTCGCGGCTGTTGTTACCGCCGCAGGTGATCGTGGAACGGCTCAACGCGTTCCTGCGTGGTTGGGCCGGCTACTTCCGCTTCGGGCATTCTGCCCGGCGCCTCGGCGCGATCAGGAGGTTCGCGCAGGAGCGACTGGTCCGGTTTGTACGGGCCCGTCATAAACGCAGCATGGGGTTCGGCTGGTGGGTGCTCTCGCGCTCGCGGCCGGTTGACCTCGGACTGATCGGCCTGTATGGGATCACTGTTTCACCCAGGGCTGGGAAGACCTGGCGGGAGAAACCGAATGCCGGCGGTGAACGGCGTCGGTAAGCCGTGTGAGGGAGAACCT
>NZ_CASGGV010000151.1:0-1373 GCF_949319125.1 Frankia sp. Hr75.2
GGCCGGGGGGGGGCCCGGCCGGCGGCCCCCCCGCCGGGACGCGGAGCCCACGTCCACCGCGGACGGATCATCGGACACCGCGGCCACGACCGCGGGTCTGCTGGCCCAGCTCGACGACCTGGAACGGTCGCTGACCCGCACGCTGGCGGACGACCCGCCGGACGGCCCGGGTCACACCGCCGTCGCCGACCGGCTGACCGCGCTGCTGCGCAGCGTCTCCGGCGACAGCGCCGCCGAGCTGCCCGCCGACCTCACCTCGGCCACCGACGACGAACTGTTCGCGGCGCTCGACGACGAGCTCACCTCGCCCGGCACCTGAAAGCACCGACCGATCCCCGCGCAGACCGCGCAGACCGTACCTGCCGCACCGCCCGCGCCGGCCACCGCCGTCCGGCCGGGCGCGCGCACCGGCACAGCTGCAGGAGGAACGAGGCCACGTGAGCACCAACGAGGACAAGCTGCGGGAATACCTGCGGCGGGCGACGGCCGATCTGCGCACCGCCCGCGCCCGCCTGCGGTCCGCCGAGGACGCGGCCTGTGAACCGATCGCCGTGATCGGGATGAGTTGCCGCTATCCCGGGGGCGTGCGCTCCGCCGAGGAGCTGTGGGATCTCGTCGCCACGGGCACGGACGCGGTCGGCGACCTGCCGACCGACCGCGGCTGGGACCTCGCCGAGCTCTACGACCCGGACCCGGCGCGGCCCGGCACGTCCTACGCCCGGGCGGGCGGCTTCCTGCACGACGCGGCGGACTTCGACGCGGAGTTCTTCGGGATGTCCCCGCGGGAGGCCGCGGCCACCGACCCGCAGCAGCGGCTGCTGCTGGAGACCGCCTGGGAGGCCGTCGAACGCGCCGGCATCGATCCGGTCTCGCTGCGGGGCAGCCGGACGGGTGTGTTCGCCGGGGTGATCACGGCCGACTACGGCCCGGGCCCGGGTGAACCGGCGGCTCGCGGGTACGAGGGTCACCTGCTGATCGGTGGCACCGGCAGCGTGGCGTCCGGGCGCATCTCCTATGTGCTGGGGCTGGAGGGGCCGTCGGTCTCCATCGACACCGCCTGCTCGTCGTCACTGGTCGCCATCCACCTGGCCGGGCAGGCGCTGCGCGGCGGCGAGTGCTCCCTCGCGCTGGCCGGCGGCGTCACGATCATGCCGACGCCGCGCAGCTTCGTCGAGTTCAGCCGGCAGGGTGCGCTGGCCCCGGACGGGCGGTGCAAGCCGTTCGCGGCCACCGCCGACGGGTTCAGCCTCGCCGAGGGGGTGGGGCTGCTGCTGCTGGAGCGGCTTTCGGACGCGCGGGCGAACGGCCATCGGGTGCTGGCTGTGATCCGCGGCAGCGCGGTGAACTCCGACGGCACGAGCAGTCAGCTCACC
>NZ_CASGGV010000152.1:0-1373 GCF_949319125.1 Frankia sp. Hr75.2
CTACGGCTGGATCCACAGTTTCTCGGGCAGCAGGGAACCGAGGCCGTACTGCGCGAGGCCGCCGACGTTCTTGCCCGAGATGGCGCCGAGCCCCCCACGCGCGATGAAGAACATCGGGGTCAGTTCGGTCAACCGTTCCTGCACGGTGTCGTAGGCCGCCTTGCGCTCCTCCTCCGAGGTCGCGGTCCGGCCGGCCTGCAGGGCCGCGTTGAGCGCCGGGTCGTCGATACCGGGCATGTTCGCCGGCGAGCCTCCGGCGAAGACCGTCGACAACCGAGGCTCGGGATCCTGGAAGAGCGCGGACGTGATGACCGCGTCGAAGTCGAGTGTCCTGCGCAGCTGGACGAACTCGGCGAGCTCAATGGTCTTGATTTTGACCTCGACGTTGTTGAAGGCGCCGAGCTGGGCCTGGATGTTCTCCGCAAGCGCCCTGTTCTCGCTGGCGGAGGAGCTAGTGAACGTGAAGGACAGCGGCTTGCCCTCCGCGGCCAGCTCGTCGAAGAGCCGCTGGGCGGTCTCCTTGTCCGTCTTACGCAGCGGCGTCTCCGAGTAGAAGGGGGAGGCGTCGGTGAACAACGTGTCGGCCAGCTGCGCGGTGCCGTTGTAGGCCGCGAGGTTCAGTGCGTCCGAGTCCAGCGCCGCCGCGACCGCCCGACGCGCACGAATGTCGTCGAACGGTGCTCTGCGCATGTTCAGCGCCGCGAAGACGCCGCCGCTGAGCCGCATGACGTTTGTCGACAGACCCGCCTTGGTGGCTTTGTCGAGGTTGATCCAGCTCGAGTCGATGGCCACGTCCGCACCCCCGGTGAGCAGCGTGTTGTAGCGCTGGTTGCCGTCGAGCGCCGCGCGGAGGGTGAGGCGGTCGAGGTAGGGCCGGGGTGCGTCCCAGTAGCGGGGGTTCCTGACGAGCCGGATATCGGCCTGACGGGTCCAGCTCTCCAGGGTGAACGGTCCCGCGCCGATCGGCTTCGCGTCGAAAGCCTGCTGGCCCTTCTGCAGGGCCGCGGGTGAGGCGATCCAGTTCATCGAGGAGGCGAGGACGGACAGGGCGTACCTCGGCACGGGGGTGACCAGGGTGACCTTCAGCGTGACGTCGTCCACCACCTCGGACGATTCGATCGTCGCCGCCTCCGACCGGTGGGCCGAGCCGACGGCCGGGTCCTTGGTTCGGTCCCAGTTGAACTTCACGGCCTCGGTGTTCAGCGGAGTGCCGTCGGAGAACACCAGGCCCGGCCGCAGCTTCAGGGTGAAGGTCTTGCCGTTGTCGGTCGTGGTGAACGACTCGGCCATCGAGTACTGGACCTCGTCTGCCTCATCGTTGGTCATCAGGGTCCCGTACAGGGCATTGCCCAGGAAGCCGCCGGACGCATACG
>NZ_CASGGV010000153.1:0-1367 GCF_949319125.1 Frankia sp. Hr75.2
TAGTAGGACTTCGTTAGGTGACTCCTGGCGGGTGAACGGTTACGGGAGGTGTGTGGTTGAAGGGTCGCTGGCAGGTGGGGCAGGCGCCGGTCCAGACGGCGAGCAGGGCCTGGAGGGTGCGGAGGACTCCGTAGAGGGTCAGGCCGGCGCAGGGACTTTTGGGTCGCGGCGGAGCTGGGTGCAGACGGCTTGGGCGATGCTGACGAGGGTGACGTGGTGGTGCCAGCCGGTGAAGGTGCGTCCTTCGAAGTGGTCGAGGCCGAGGCCGTCTTTGAGTTCGCGGTAGTCGTGTTCGATCCGCCAGCGGATCTTCGCGAGGCGGACGAGGTGCCGTAGTGGGGTGCCCTCGGGCAGGGTGGACAGCCAGTAGTCGGTGGGTTCGGCCTGGCCAGGGGGCCATTCAGCCAGCAGCCAGCATTCCGGCAGGCTCCGGTCGGGGTTGCGGGTGATGTTCCGGTTGGCGGGGCGGACCCGGAGTGCGAGGAAGCGGGAGCGCATCCCTGCGGTCGGGTTGGCCGGGGTCCTGTGGGTGCCGTGCCGCCAGGTCACGTACCGGCCGGCGGACCGTCCGGCCGCTGTCACCAGGGTCTTCAGATCGCGGGGCGGGTCGGGGTAGGCCGACGCGGGCGGCCGGCCGCTGCCCGAATAGGCCGCGGTGACCGGCACCGCGTCGGCCGGGTAGGCGGTCGCGGTCGGCTTCACGGCCAGCACGTAGGGGATGTTCCGGTCGGTCAGCCCCTGGCGGAAGGCGGCGGCGTCGCCGTAGCCGGCGTCCGCCACGACCGGCCTGCTCGGCAGTCCCCACCCGGCCAGCTCGTCGAGCATGTCCAGCGCGAGCCGCCATTTCTCCTGGTGCCGCGCCCTGTCGGGGATCGCGGCCCGTTCACGGCGGGCCCGGGCGCCGGCGACCTCGGTCGGGTCGGTCAGGGTGGTGTCGTCCCAGGAGGCCGGGAGGAACAGCCGCCAGTCCAGCGCGGCTGACGCCCAGTCGGTGACCGCGTGAACGGACACCCCGATCTGACAGTTCCCGACCTTGCCCAGGGCACCGGAGTACATCCGGGCCACCCCGGGCGAGGCTGGCCCGTCCTTGGGGAAGCCGGTGTCGTCCACGACCAGCGCGACCGGGTCGAGGAAGGCGACCGCCCAGCCGGCGAGGCGCCGGCGGACCTGGGTGTAGTCCCAGGTCGAGCTGGTCACGAACTGCTGCAGCTGCTGATGGTCCACGCCGAGGCGGGCAGCCATCGGGACCATGCTCTTGCGCTTGCCGTCCGTCAGCAGCCCCCGCACGTACAGCTCGCCCTTGCCCCGCTGGTCCGTCCGGGGCAGGTCCGCGAACATCTCCGCCGCGAACCGTTCGATCACCGGCC
>NZ_CASGGV010000154.1:0-1357 GCF_949319125.1 Frankia sp. Hr75.2
TGTGGTGGGCGATGACGTGGAGGTTGTGGACGACGGCGGTGCGGCGTAGGTCGAACAGGTTCTTGCGCTGTCCGTGGTAGCGGGCGCGGCGGCCTTGCCAGTGGCCGACGTGGGCGAGGGTGTGTTCGACCTTGGTGCGTTCGCGTAGCCGGGCGCGGCCGGTTGGTGTCGCCTGGCGTTTGCGGAGTTCAGCCAGGAGGGCTTCGTCGGGGTGGATGCTCACGCTGCGCCCGCGGCTGCTGGTGGTGCACCGGTCGTGCAGGGGGCAGGAGGTGCAGACCTGTGCGGGGAAACGGACGGTGCGGCCGGGGGTGAACGCCATGACCGTCCCGGCCGGGCAGGTGAGCTGGCCATGGTCGAAGTCCAGGGTGAACGCGGTCTTGTCATACCGGCCGGTGGTGTTACGTACCCGCCAGGCCTTGCAGAAGATCTCCAGGTGTTCGTCGCGGTCGCGGACCAGGGTGGAGGACAGGTAGGCCCGGTCGATGTGCAGCTCGGCGAGGGTGAGGTTCCCGGCGGCCAGGTCGTCGATGATCGTGTCGGTCACGGTGGCTTCCGGAACGTTGGCGGGGGTGAGCCCGACTGCGGGGACCAGCCCGGTGTCCAGGTCGGTGACCACGTGGCGTTTGTATCCGTCGATCAGGGTGGAGCGGGATTTGCGGCCGTGGGCCATGTCCGGGTCTTCCACGCTGATCCGCCGGTTGCGCGCCACCCCGCGGCGCAGCCGTGGCACGCCGGCCGGAGTGGTCTCGATGTCCTGGTCGCGGACCTGACGGGCCACCGCGACGGCGGCCTCGGCCGCCGGGAGGACGTCCTGCTGGGCAGTCACGAACGTCTCCACCGCGTCCAGTGCGGCCAGCACCATCGCCAGCGCGTGGTCCCGCTGGTCGGGGTCGTCCCAGTCTGCGTCCAGGGCGGCTTTGAGACTGGATCCGGTCAGGATCGGCGCGCCGACCCGGCCGGCCAGGACGGTGGTTCCCTCGGCCAGCCCCCACCCCTGCTGGACCGCGATCACACCCAGGGCCTTGCGCAGGGCGTGTCCCATCATGTTCGGGGTGTCCTCGACCCGGCCAGCACCCCACAGCGGGCTGGAGTCCAACGCCGCCCGTAACGCCCGCGGCCCGAACCCCCCGCTCACCGTGGCGATCTCGATGGTGCGTTCGATCAGCCGCCGGTCCCACCCAGCAGCGATCATCCGGGTGCGGAAGCCGACCAGGGTGCCCTTGGAGAACGGGGGCCGGTCGGTGTCCAGACAGTCCAGGACCAGCTGCCAGCGCCGGTCCATCACCGTCGCCTCGATCACCTCGTCGTCGGAGACACCGGTGTAGGCCTGCAGGATCAGCGCCAACGCCAACTG